>NZ_JBHYJD010000012.1:0-19614 GCF_042740555.1 Nonomuraea sp. NPDC059007
AGCAAAAACTCATCATATTCCAGACGAGGTGTTGCATGAAATACTTCATGCACTGGCTTTTAACACACTGTTGAGTTCTCAAGAAACGGACGCGTTTTCCAGCGGCTCATTTCGTTGTGTCTTAATTCTTTCAGCCGGTCCGCTTGGTGTCAAATTGACACTCGCGGGCTGACCTGCGGGAATTTCGACCACCCCGTCTCCGGGGCAACCCCTCTAACTTACTCCGACTTCCGGAGCTTGTCGAATCGGGGGTGTCCGTCCGGGTTCGGCGATCTTGGCCGTTCCCGTGGGACTGGTGAACTCTATGTACGTCTCCCGGAACCGTCAAATCAACGAGATGTGTCGGTGTGGTGGGGATCGTGGGGGTAGTACCCCATACGTGAGCGAGCGATCGACACCCCGCGCGATCATCGTGCTGCTGGGCACCGCCTGCGCACTGATCGTGCTTTTCGGGCTGCGGGAGGTCGCTTCGATCGTCGGCCCCATGGTGCTCGCCCTGGTCCTTGTCATCGCCGTGTCTCCTGTGCGGGGATGGCTGGCCGGCAAGCGGGCGCCCGTCTGGGTCCAGGTGGCGGTGCCGTTCCTCATCGTGGTGCTTGTGGTGCTGGCCATGGTCGCGGTGCTGACCGTCTCGGTCACGCAGCTCGCCGGGCTGTTGCCCTCCTACACCGACCAGTTCCAGGGGCTGCTCAACCAGGCGCAGCGTTTCGCCGCCGAGTACGGGTTCGGGAACGAGCAGCTCAGCAAGGCGCTGCAGTCGTTCGATCCGGGCAAGCTGCTCGGTGCGGCTCAGGTGTTGCTGTCCAGCCTGGTCGGGGTGCTGTCGGGTCTGTTTCTGATCGTGGTGCTTCTGCTGGCGATGTCGCTGGACGCGCCGATCACGGCGAAGATCCTGGATTCGGTACGCGGCGAGCGCCCGGGAGTCATCACCGCCCTCGAGACCTTCGCCGGCAAGACGCGGCGCTACCTCATCGTCTCCACCGTCTTCGGGATCATCTGCGCCACCTGCGATGTCATCGCCCTGTATCTGCTGGGTGTCCCGCTGCCGCTGCTGTGGGGCGTGCTCGCGCTCATCACCACCTACATCCCGAACATCGGCTTCGTCCTCGGGCTCATCCCGCCGAGCATGCTCGCCCTCCTGGACGGCGGGCCCAAGCAGATGCTCCTGGTCATCGCCGCCTACTGCGTGATCAACGTCGTCTTCCAGGGGCTGGTACTGCCCAAGTACCTGGGCGACGCGGTGGGACTGTCCACCACGATGACGTTGCTGTCGCTGATCGTGTGGACGTTCGTGCTGGGCCCGCTCGGCGCGTTGCTGGCGATCCCGCTCAGCCTCCTGACAAAGGCGCTCCTGATCGACAGCGACCCGAGCGCGAAATGGGCGGGCGCCCTCATCTCGGGCAAGGCATAACCCGAACGACGGAGGTGTTCTCCCTGACGCCATGTACACAGAACGCGCGCCACACGCCCGGCTGGCCGGCCGGATCTCCTGGCTGTGGGAACAGGTCGCGGAGTCGGACGGCTCCCAGCTCGTGGTGCCCGACGCCGCCGTCGACCTGATCTGGGGCCCCGGCGGCCTGCACGTGGCCGGTCCCGACACCGGCCCGATGCCGACGCCGATGCGCGCGGGCGACGTCTACGTGGGTGTCCGCTTTCATCCCGGGGCCACCGGCGGGCTGTTCGGCGTACCCCTGGAGGAGCTGCGCGACCAGCGCGTCCCCGTCACCGCGCTCGGTGGGGTCATGGACGATCTGGCGGCGCGGCTCGGTCCGGGCGGGCGTACCGGAGAGTCGCCGGAAGTGCGGGCGGCGGTGCGGCGGGAGATGGTCAGGGCCGTGACGGAGCGGTGGGGCGAGACGCCCGCGCCCGACGCGGCGGCGCCCGCGATCGCCACCGCTCTGCGGGCGGGACGGTCGGTGCGCGAGGTCGCCTGGGAGCTGGGGTACAGCGAGCGCCAGCTCCACCGCAGAAGCCTGGCCAGCTTCGGCTACTCCCCCAAGATCCTGCAGCGCATCGTCCGTTTCCAGCGCGCGCTCCGGATGGCCCGCGCGGGCCGGCCGCTGGCCGAGGTGGCGTTCGCGAGCGGCTACGCCGACCAGGCGCACCTGGCCAACGACGTCAAACGGCTGAGCGGCGTCACGATGGGGACATTGCTCGCCTGAAGCGTCAGATCCGGCCGTAGGCGCGCAGCGTCTTGAGCCGCTCGACCGTGATGTGACCACCCCACTCAGTCTGTACGGCAGGCGTCCAAGCCGGCCAGTTGAACCCCCACCCGCCATCCTTCTGCTGCCCGATCAGCGCGTCCAGGTGGCGCTCGATCACGTCGGGGGCGAACAGCGGCAACCGCATCGGCTCCGGCGCGAAGTCCAGCGGGAAGTGCGCGTCCCCCGGCGCGTCGGGGTCGAGCGCGACGGTGGCCAGGATGACCTCCTTGAGCCGCCCGAACTCCGCCTCCGCCCGCTCCCGGTCGGAGGCCAGTTCGAGGAAGAGCACCACGGCCCGCGCCTCGTACGGGGTGGTCTGGTCCTTGATGGCGGCGATGGCGGACCAGCAGAAGTCGGTGGCCCGCGCCAGCCACGGGTGCCGCACGCCGTGCTTGTGCAGGAGCCCGGCGATGGACGCGGTGGGCACGAGGTTCCCGGGCGGGTCGTCGTCGGTCTGCCACCAGGGGGCCCTGGGCGTGTCACGCACGCTGGGCAGCACGAACGGCAGGCCGCCGTCCGGGGTGCACACGCCGCCCAGGTACGCGCAGGCGCCGTTGACCATCGAGTCGTCGAAGGCGTCGAGCTCGTCAAGGATGTGGAAGGCGACCTCTACGGGCTCCGGCTGGCTGCCGGGGCCGCGCAGGTCGGGTTCGAGTGCGTTGCCGAAGCCGCCGTCGTGGTTCTGGTAGGCGCGCAGGACGTCCAGAACCCGTCGCCGGTCGCCGTCGGCGAACAGCGCCTCGAACCGGTAGCGGTCGAGGAGCCGGGCGTTGAGCTGTATGTATGTCGCGGCACTGCGCACGATGTCCATGCCGCTCACGTTATCGGGGCCGTCGCCGTGGATTCTTGAAGGAATCGGACAGGACCATCTGCGTGATCTTCCAGGTCGGCGACCGGGTCAGCTCAAGGACCTGGCCGGTGCGCTGGAGACGGGCCGGGCCCTGCGCGGCCGGCGTCCGGTGGTCAGGAAGGGCGTGGTCGGGTGGGAGTCGTCAGGTCGTGGCTAGCGCCTCCGTCGGCGACATGCGCGCGGCGCGCACGGCGGGGTAGAACCCGGCCAGTCCGCCGATGACCAGCGTGGCCACGATCCCGCCGGCCATCGCCCAGACGGGCACGATCGACGGCCAGCCCTGGAAGGTCGCGTACAGCGAGGTCACGCCGATGCCGAGCACCACGCCGCCGACGCCGCCGATGGCCGACAGCAGCAGCGACTCGGCGAGGAACTGCAGCCTGATCTTCCCCCGGGTGGCGCCGAGCGAGCGGCGCAGCCCGATCTCGGCCCGGCGTTCGAGCACCGAGATGACCATGGTGTTGGCCACGCCGACGCCGCCGACGAGGAGGGCGACGCCGCCGAGCCCGAGCAGCAGCGCGTTCAGGGTGGCGTCGGTGGCCTGCTTGGCGGCCAGCACGTCCGAGGGCCTGGAGACCTCGACCTCGTCGGGGTGGGCGGGGTTGGCGGTGGCGGCGAGCACGTCGCGTACGGCGGTGACCGACTGTTCGTGCGAGCGGGCGTAGACGGTGGTGGGGTAGCCGTCGAAGCCGAGCCGTTCCTCGGCGACCGGCCAGCCGACGAGGGCGGCGGTGTCCACCTCGGGGGCGAGCGGCGCCGGGCCGAGTACGCCGACCACGGTGAACCACTGCCCGCCGAGCCATACGCGCTGGTCGGGCCCGGCTTCGACGACGCCGAGCCGGTCGGCGGCCTTGGCGCCGAGCACGGTGGCCGGGTAGCGCTGGGTGGCCTCGTTCAGCCACGCGCCGCTGACCACCTGGGCGCCGACGTCGCCGATGAGGTCGAGCCTGGCGGCGGTGACCGAGACGCTGCCGGTCTGTCCTTCGGGGATGCGCTCGTTGCGGTAGACATGGGCGGTCGTGGTGCCCGTTGCGGTGACGGAGGTGACCGGGGGGATCTGCCCGATCATGCCTTCGGCCTCGGTGGGCAGGTGGGAGCTGTCGCCGAACATGGTCTGGCCGGGCGAGACCTTGAGCAGGTTGGTCCCGAGCGCGGCCAGTTGCCGGTTGAGGTCCTCCTGGCTGGAGGCGGAGATGCCGACGACGCCGAGCATGGCGGCGATGCCGATGGCGATGCCGAGCGCCGACAGGAAGACGCGCAGCGGCCGGGCGCGCAGCCCGGCGCCGCCGACCCGTACGACGTCGCGGGCGTGCATCCTGGCCGGGACGAGAGCGGTCATGCGATCACCTTGCCGTCGAGCATCTCGACCTGCCGGGGCAGGGAGGCGGCGATGTCGCGGTCGTGGGTGATGATCACGACGGTGGTCCCGGCGTCGTTGAGCTCGCGCAGCAGGTCCATGACGCCGGCGCCGGAGCGGGAGTCGAGGTTGCCGGTGGGCTCGTCGGCCAGCAGCAGCGACGGGCCGCCGACGACCGCGCGGGCGATCGCCACCCGCTGCTTCTCCCCGCCGGACAGCTGGTGGGGGCGGTGGCCGAGCCGGTGCCCAAGCCCGACCCGCTCCAGCGCGTCCCCTGCGCGCCGCCGCCGCTCGCGCAGGGCGGGGCCGGAGTAGAGCAGCCCGTCGGCGACGTTGTCGAGGGCGGGCACCCCCGCGGCCAGGTGGAACTGCTGGAAGACGAAGCCGATCGTCTGGGCGCGCAGCGCGGACAGCGCCCGGTCGTTGAGCTGCGAGACGTCGTGCCCGGCGATGCGCACGGTGCCGCCGGAGGGCCGGTCGAGGGTGCCGATCATGTTGAGCATGGTCGACTTGCCGGAGCCGGAGGGGCCGACGATGCCGAGCAGTTCTCCCGCGCCGATGCCCAGGGTGACGCCGCGCAGCGCCTGGACCTCGCCGTAGTCCTTGCTGACCTCGTGCAGCTCGGCGATCACTTGGGCACCGCCACGGTGGTTCCCTCGTCCACGCCGGTGACCTCGACCTTGCCGTCGGCGAACAGGCCGGCTTCCACCGCCGCGTATCGGGTCGAGGCGCCCTCGACGACCTGCACGCCGTAGCCGCCCTCGGCGAGGGCGAACAGCGCCCCCACCGGTACGGCCAGCACGTCCTCGCGCTGGCCGGACACGACGGTGACCTTCACCGGCCCGGTGTCGAACCCCTTGACCCCGCTCACCGCGACCGTGACCTCGACGGTCGTGGCGGCCTCCTGGCCCTCGCCGGTCGTGGTGGCGGTCTTGCCGATGCTGGAGATCTTGCCCCGCGCCTCGGTGCCGTCGGGCAGCTCGACGGTGGCCTTCATGCCCTTCTTGAGCAGGTGGCGGTCGGCCACGTCGAGGTCGACCAGTACCTCGCGGGTGGTGCCCGTGGAGGTCAGGACGGGGCCGCCGGCCGCGGCGCCGGGCGCGGTCTTGAGCTTGTCGACGCGCAGCGGGCCGTCCGCCACGACGACGTCCTCGGGCTCGACCGTGCCGGTGACGGGGACGCCGATGTCGTCCTGCCAGTCCTCGACGGCCTCGCGGGTGGCCCAGGTGTACTCGCCGTCCACGTCGAAGCCGTCGTAGCCGAGTTTGGCGAGGTTGCGCTCCAGCAGTTCGACGTCCATGCCCTCGACGCCGTCCTGGAGGGTGCGGTAGAGCGGCATCGAGCCGTACAGGAGCGGGACCCGGTCGGCGTCCACGCTGTAGACGGCCTTGCCGCGGGTGATGGTGTCGCCCTCCTTGGGCAGCCAGGTGATGGTGCCCTGGCCGCGTGCGCTGATGTCGGCGGTGGAGCCGTAGCCGAGTGATCCGTCGACGGTCTTGGTCTCGGTCAGCGTCGTGCGGGTGACCTTGGCGGTGGCGGGGGCGGTGCGGGCGGCTATGGCCGTACCGGATCCGTCGCCGCCGAAGCCGATCGCGGCGGCGGCCACCGCGGCGGCCAGCAGGGCCGCGCCACCCGTCCAGGCGACGGCGCGCAGGGCCCTCACTTGCGGACCCCGAGCTGCGGGAACTTGGCGCGGCAGGCCTCGACCGCCTTCTTGAACGCGGGGTCGTCGGCGTTGAGCGCGGGGCGTTTGCCGCCGAAGCCGCCGTTGGGGTCGGGGTCGGGCATGTCGACGCCGTTCTCGCGCATGCAGGCGGCGTAGCCGCGCAGCCGTTCCAGGTCCTCGGGGCTGAGGTCGGCGCGGTCGCGGAAGGGCCGGTACTGCTTGCACGCCTCGGAGGCCTTCTTGAAGGCCTCCTTGTTGACGTCCTTGATGTCGATCTTCAGGCCGCCCATCTTGGCGTTGGGGTCGGGGTCGGGCATGTCGATGCCGTTGTCCCGCATGCACTGGGCGAACTTCCTGGCCTGTTCCTGCGGGTCGGCGGTCGTTGTGGCCGAGGCGCTCGCGGACGCGCTGGGCTTCGCGGAGGCGACCGAGGCCACTCCCGCCGAGGTCGGTTGCGAGCCGCAGCCCGATATCACGGCAAGGGCGCCGATGGCGATGAGGATTCGCGTCATGGCCCGACTGTGGCCAGCTCGGATCAGAGCGGGCTGGGAGCCGCCTCGGAGGCAGGTAGGAATACGCGGAACCTGGCGCCCTCGCCGGGGCCGGTGTCGAGCGTGACCCTGCCGCCGTGCGCGTGCACGATGGCCGCGACGATCGCCAGCCCCAGTCCCGCGCCGCCGTCCGCGCGCGAGCGTCCCTGCCCGACCCGGTAGAGCCGGTCGAAGAGGTACGGCACGTGCCGCTCGTCGATCCCCGGCCCGGTGTCGGCCACCTCCAGCACGGCCATGCCGTCGGCGCGCCCGACGCGGACCGTCACCGAGGCGTCGGCCGGGGTGTGGGCCAGCGCGTTGCCGACGAGGTTGGCGGCCACCTGCCGCAGCCGGGCCTCGTCTCCGGCCAGCGAGACCGGGGCGAGCGTGTCGCCGAGCCCGGCCAGCCTGACCTGCCGGTCGGGCACCCTGGCGCGGGCGTCCCTGATGGTGTCGGCGGCGACCTCCAGCAGATCGACCCGGCCGCGTTCGAGCGCGCGTTCCTCGTCGAGCTGGGCCAGCGTGAGCAGGTCGTTGACGAGCACGCCCATCCTGGTGGCCTCGTCCTCGATGCGGCGCATGGTCTCGTCGGCGTCGCCGCCGCCGCGCCGGTGCAGTTCGGCGAAGCCGCGTACCGAGGTGAGGGGGGTGCGCAGCTCATGGGAGGCGTCGGCGAGGAAGCGGCGCATGCGGGCCTCGGAGGCGGTTCTGGCGGCCATTTCGTGGGTGACGCGGTCGAGCATGACGTTCATGGCCAGGCCGAGGCGGCCCGGCTCGGTGTGCGGGTCGGGGTCGGGGACGCGGCGGGCGAAGTCGCCGCCGGAGATGTGGGCAGCGGTGTTCTCCATGCGGGTCAGGGGGCGCAGGCCGAGGCGTACCAGGACATCCGCGGCCATGCCCAGCAGGACCAGCACGGCGGCGCTGACGGCGACGGCGATGGCGATGAGCGAGGTGCGGGTCTGCTCCACGTCGGCCAGGGAGGTGCCGATGACGACCGTGTCGCCCATGGGGACGGCGGTCGCCACCACCCGCCAGCCGGCGCCCTCGCTGCCGGGCACGGTGTAGGGGCCGTCGTAGCGGAGCCGGTCGATCTCGGGGCCCGGGTCCTTCGTGGCGGGCAGGGTGGTCTTCAGCGCTCCGGACCTGGTGTAGATCATGATGCGGGAGACCTGGGCCACCCGTTTGGTGAGCAGCCGTTCCAGGCTCACGTCCACGGCCGTGTAGCGGGCCGGCGGCCTGATCGGCGGCGGCTGCTGGATGCGGGTCCCGATGGTCGTGGAGGCCGCGACGAGCTGCTCGTCCACGCGGCGGACGAGCATGCCCTGGAGCAGCGCGATGCCGACGACGTTGGCGAGGACGAGGGCGAGCGTGGTCAGTGCCAGGATCGAGACGACCAGCCGGGTGCGCAACGTCCAGCGCTTCATCGCGGGCTCCTGAGCGTGTAGCCGACGCCGCGGACGGTCTGGATCAGGCCGGGGATCTTCTTGCGCAGGTAGTAGACGTAGGACTCGACGATGCTGGAGTCGCCGTCGAAGTCGTAGCGCCAGACGCTGTCGAGGATCTGGGCCTTGCTGACCACCCGTCCGGCGTTGGCCAGCAGGTACTCCAGCAGGTTGAACTCGGTGGGCGACAGCTCGACGCGGGCTCCGGCGCGGCGTACCTCGTGGGCGGCGGTGTCCAGCTCCAGGTCGGCATAGCTGAGCAGTTCGGCGGGCGGGCCGCCGCCGCGGCTGCGCCGCAGGATGGCGCGGATGCGCAGCACGACCTCCTCCAGGCTGAACGGCTTGGCCACGTAGTCGTCGGCGCCCAGCGTGAGGCCCTGCACCCGGTCCTCGACGGTGTCGCGAGCGGTCAGGAACAGCACCGGGATGCGCTCGCCGAGCCGCCGCGCGACCTCGAAGCCGTCGAAGTCACCCAGCATGACGTCGAGCACCACGATGTCCGGCTCGAAGTCGCGGGCGGCGCTGATCGCCTCCGCGCCGCTCTCGGCGGTCCTGACCTCGAAGGAGACCAGCCGGAGTGTCTGCGAGAGCAGGGCGCGGATGTTCGGCTCGTCGTCCACCACGAGCACCTTGGCCGGTCTGTCCATGCGCCAAGCATTACCTCGGCTACCTCAAAGCAGCATCAAAGGCCGCACAGGCGGTCAGCAGGAGGCAGAGGAGTAGCAGCGGGCGCATCACTTCATGGTGAAGACCGGGCCCCGCGCGCGGAAGGGCAGGTGCCCGCCCTGCGGGATCAGGAACGCGTGCTCGCGCCGGATCCGCAGCACGTCGCACTGGCCGTCGGTGATGAGCAGGATCGGCCCGTCCTGCGGGAAGTCGGGCACCCGTTCCAGGAGGTTCACGCCGGGTTGCAGGATCGTGCCGCCCCGGCCGCGTACGCGTACCCGCTGGGCGATGTCCTCCACGGGCAGGTAGCCCGCGTCGTAGGCGGCGGCGTCGCAGAAGACCACGCGGGCGCGGGGCACGTCCCTGGCGATGGCGTAGGAGGCGATCGCGCCCAGGGCCTTGCCGAGCATCTTCACGTCCATCGAGCCTGAGGTGTCCAGGACGACGCCGAACGTCGCCTGCCGGACCAGTTCCTCGGGACGTACCCAGCCGGGGCGGGGGATGTCGGGCGTCGCGGACTGGCGGCGGGAGGCGCGCGCGTACGAGCGGCGCTTGTCCACCGCCGGCACGTGCTCGTCGAACCAGCGTGCCAGCCGCGCGTCCCACGGCAACGGCGGCTGGTCGAGCGCGCGGATCTCCTGCTCCAGCCCGGCGGGGACGAAGCCGCGCCCGCTGGTCTGGTGGTAGACCAGGCCTTGGGCCAGCGCGTTGCGGTAGTACTCGTCGAGATCCACGTAGCCCTTGGCGCCGCACAGCGGGCGGTCGAGCACGTCGCCGAGCCCGCGGCCGCGCAGCGTCGCCAGCTTGCGCAGCCGCCGCAGGTCGGTGACGATCCGGTCGTAGACCGCCTCGGCCGACTGGCCCGCGAGCGACGGGTCGTGCAGGAGCCCTTCCGGCATCTCCCCCACGCCCATCTCGACGAGCCAGCCGTTGATCACGTAGTCGCAGGCGATGTTCCAGACGTACGGCTCCCGCCCGCCCGTCCGCTCCCCGTGCCGCAGCGCGGCGTGGAGCATCTCGTGGGCCAGCACGAACCGCCACTCCTCGACGGACAGGCCGGCCAGCGGGTTGACGTAGATCTCCGCGGCCTCGGCGCTGACCGCGGCGACCGAGATGTCCCAGCCGCGGGCCAGGTCGGCGTCGGCGACGACGGTCATCCCGGCGGCCAGCGCGCCGAGCAGCGGGTAGGAGGAGACGAACCAGCGCAGCGCGACGTCCCACGGGCCGTCGGGGCGCTGGTCCCCGGTCGTGCGCGGGGTCCCGGCCTTCTCCAGGGCCGAGGTGGCGGTCCTGGCCACGCCGATGGCGAAGGAGCGTTCGTGGTCGAGGTGCTTGGCGAGGTCCTCGTCGCCGATGAGGAAGTCGGCCTGGCCGAGCGGCTCGTACTCAGGGGGCAGCCCGATCCTGCGCCAGCGCTCGGAGAGCGTGACCTCGGGCTCGGCCGGCAGTTCGGCGGGCAGCGGCGTGGGGCAGCGGCCCAGCTTCAGCGTGCGCAGGAAACGTTCGACGTGCGCGCAGCAGGCGGCCTGGTAGGCGACGTCGGGCAGGTTGGACCGCTGCCAGGAGGCCACGACCTCGGCGCCGATGTCGGCGGGCGCGCAGTTGCGCGGGTCGGCGTGGCCGAAGCCGAGGTGGAGCAGGAGGTGGGCGAAGATCCACGCCCATTCCTCCGGCTCCGCCTTGCGGTGCGGGTGGTGGTGGACGTCGCCTTCGACGGAAACGGTCGCCCAGGTCTCCTTGGACAGGTCGCCGTCGTCGGCCGGGTTCAGGGTGGCGCGGTAGACCTCGAACAGCGGGTGCCCGGTGACCATGCTCCAGCCCTGGTGCACCTTCAGCCGCCAGGGGTCGAGTTTCTGCTTCTTCCTCATGAGCGCGCCGCGGAGAGCCGGGGCAGATCGCGGCCGACCTCGACGAGGAACCACGTCGGCAGGGCGGGCGCGCCGTCGGCCTCGTTGGCGATGACCAGCTGCGCGCACTCCAGCGAGATCTCGGCCAGCTCGACCAGCAGCGTCTTGGCCCGGAAGGCCAGGTCGCGGCCCCGGCTGGAGGCGCCGCGCTTGTCGGCGGGCAGTTCCTTGATCAGGCGGGCGCGGAAGGTCTCGGACAGGAAGTAGAGCAGGTCGCGTTCCTCCGGCCGGCGCGGCCAGGGCGCCTCGCCCTTGAGGACGGCGTCGAGGTCGTAGGCGTGGCGGACGGTCTTGACGTAGGCGCGGAAGGCCGAGGCGTGGGTGGCGGTGAGGGTGCCGAAGGCGAGCATGGCGAGGATCTCGTCCTCGATGTCGTCGCCGTAGGAGGTGATGACGTCGGAGAGCATGTGCCAGGCGCGCGGCGAGGAGAAGGCCTCCTCGGTCTTCGGCGGCGCGCTCCACAGGTGGTCGGGCCGCTGGACGAGGTAGTCGACGATCCAGGGGTGGATGCCGCTTCCGGCCGCCCACTTGAGCCAGTCGTCGGCGCTGGCGCGCAGGTGTACGTGGACCAGCCGGTTGATCAGCGCCGAGGCCATGGGCCTGGCCAGGGCGTTGTCGGTGGCGCGGTTGCCGGCGCCGATCACGACCGAGCCGGCGGGCAGCTCGTAGGCGCCGATCCTGCGGTCGAGGATCAGCGAGTAGAAGGCCTTCTGCACCTCGGGCGAGGAGGCGTTGAGCTCGTCGAGAAACAGGCAGTAGGGCTCGTCCCTGGCGATCGACTCCGGCGGCGCGAAGCGGCTGCGCCCGCCGACGAGTTCGGGGACGCCGATGAGGTCCTCGGGGGCGAGCTGGGTGCCCAGCAACGTCACACACTCCAGGCCCAGGGAGGCGGCGAACTCGCGGACGAGCGAGCTCTTGCCGATTCCCGGTGCGCCCCAGAGAAAGACGGGGCGCACCACGGCGACGTGCAGCAGCAGCTCGGGGAGCTGTGCCGGGGTGACCGTGACGTTTGCCTGCATGCCCACAAGAGTGGCGAAACCGGCAGGGGCCGCGCACCCCGTTTAATGCGTTGCGAGCGTTCACGCCGCCCTCGTAGGGTCGTCGGCATGTGTTGCACAGGCTTCTACAGCTTCTACACCATCCGCATCCGCGGCAGCCGGGCTCTGGCTCGCTAGCGGACTGCTCGACTTCTCAGCGCGTCCGTAATAGCGCGCCCAGGGCCCTTCGAGATCCCATTCGTCTCGAGGACCCGAAAGGGCTGCAGCTGTGGCGCAGAACTTCGCACACGGTAACTTTTCCCACACTCAGAAGAAGGCCAGGAACTCCGGCGGCGGCGGCCGCACGCCCAGAGACAGGGCGCGGCGCGAGCTCTCGCAGAACTTCCTGGTCGATCGGCATGCCGTCGACCTGATCGTGAAGGCCGCGCGGCCGCACGGCCTCGTTCTCGAACCCGGCGCCGGTGAGGGCGCGCTGACCAGCGCCCTGGCGGGCCAGGAGGGCGTGGAGGTCGTCGGCTACGAGATCGACCCGCTGCTGGCCGCCAAGCTCAGGGCCAGGACCGGGCTGACGATCGTCAAGGGCGACTTCACCAAGGCCAGGCCGCCGAAGGAGCCGTTCGCGGTGGTCGGCAACATCCCGTACTCGATCACATCGAAGATCGTCGACTGGTGCCTGCGGGCGCGCACGATGACCTCGGCGACCCTGCTCACCCAGTTGGAGTACGCCCGCAAGCGCTCGGGCGACTACGGCAGGTGGAGCCTGGTCACGGTGGAGAGCTGGCCGTGGTTCCACTGGGAGCTGCTCGGCCGGGTCGGCCGGGAGAGCTTCCGGCCGATACCCGCGGTCGACTCCGGCATCCTGCGCATCGAGCGACGCCCTGAGCCGCTGGTGGAGGATGCCGCGGCCTGGCATGAAATGGTCGAGCTCGGGTTCACCGGGGTGGGCGGCTCGCTGCGCGCCTCGCTGAAGACCCGCTATCAGGGCGTCGACGCCGCCCTGACGCGGGCGGGCGTCGAGCGCGACGCGGTGGTGGGTTACGTCCACCCCGACCAGTGGATCATCGTCCACCGGGAGCTACACCGCTGACTTCATCCGCCGCTCGGCGGGTGCGGACACGGGGGTGGCGAGCTCTGGGACCGTCGGATGACGGCGGTTCCAGGGCATCGCCATGACCAGGATCGGCAGTAGCACGATGGAGGCGAGCGCCCAGTCCGAGTGCAGCGCCCACCAGGTGTTCTCGTCGAACTGTGTCATGTAGAGGTAGCCGTAGGCGGCCCAGGCCGAGCAGCCGATGATCGCCGGCCAGGCGAAGCGGGTGGGCCTGGCGACCAGGAACGGCATGAACCACATGAGGTACTGCGCGCCGAGCCGGGGCGTGACCACCATGAAGGCGATCAGCATCGCGATGGTCATGTCGATCGGGTCGGCCCGCCGCCACAGCAGGACGCAGGCGACCATGGTGGCGTAGATCAGGTAGGTGCCGGGAACGACGAGGTCGGGACGCAGCTCCCAGTTGCCGCCGCTGAACTGCGCGGCCCAGCCCCAGTCGCCGACGATCGGCCGGATGTCCCCCATGACGGACATCGCTTCCCGGATCTGGCCGAGCGAGGTGTTCACCACGAACGGCAGCGAGAGCAGGAAGAGCACCGGCACCAGGCCGGTGAAGAACAGCGAGACGATCCTGGCCCGCAGGTTGGGCAGGAGCAGCAGCATGCCCGGGATCAGCCAGATCGGCCAGCTCTTCGAGCACAGCGCCAGGCCCATGAGCACTCCGGCGAACATGCCGCGCCGCAGGTCGTGGCGGTCGTCGCCGGTCGGCATGAGCGAGCGGTGCAGCAGGCCGCCGGGGCGGATCACCCTGGCCAGCGCGTTGCGCCAGCCGTAGGCGGCGACGCCGCGGCGCAGGCGCACCCTCACCTCGGTCGTGACGCCCGCCCGGTACGGCGAGCCAGGCCCCCTGGCCACCACGAACGCGGCCACGCCGAAGGCCAGCGCGACCGGCTCGACCTGGCCGTGGATGGCCGCGACCAGCAGGGCCAGCGGGTTGAGCGCGTACTGCAGCGCGCGCAGGTTGGCCTTGGGGCCGCCGGACAGCTTGGCCACCAGCGGGATCAGCGCGATGTCGGCCACGACCGTGACCAGGCGCCCGGCGAACTCCCACGGGATGCCCAGCCAGAGCAGGAAGCCGTAGACGTACGGGATCGTCGGCAGGAAGTGCCAGCCGCCCTCGCTGGCCAGGACCGGGTCCTGGCCGTTCAGGATGGCCACGCCCGCGGGCTTGAAGCTCTCCATGAAGTCGACCGGCTGCCAGGCGTCGTCGGCCGCGGTGAACAGCAGCAGCGTCCGTACGGCCACGCCCACGAGGATCGCGACGACGAGGGATGGTCTCCAGTCACGCCATTGGGCGAGAAGGGCGAGCACGACACCGGCGACGAGGACTATCCCCGTGAGGACTGCGTATTCCATGGCGGCCTCTAGCCTGCCGTACCCGGGAGGGTGCTGCCACCGGGGTCGTCGAATGCGCGGTCAGACATGACACTCGATAAGTATGCTTACCAACACCATTTGTGCACTCCTTTTACCTGCGGTGACGCCTGGCCCAGGCGCTGTTCCGGCCGCGAAATTCACAGGAAACTCTCAGCTCGTTCACCCGCCCAGCGCCGCCCGCGCGTCGACGACGCCCAGGCCGAGGCGCAGGTCCTTGGTCGGGTTCTGCGCGGTCTGCCGGATGGCCCTCATGGTCTGGTCGGGGGTCTTCCCCTGCCCGATCAGAAGCGCCGCCAACCCCGCCACGTACGGCGCCGCCATCGAGGTGCCGTCGAGCAGGCCGTACCCGCTGGTGTTCGTGCGGGTCTCCGGGGTCGGGTAGGTCGGCAGCGTGGACAGGATGCGCACGCCGGGGGCGGTGACGGCGTCCTCCGCGCCGAAGTTGGAGAAGTCGGCGGGCTTGCCCTGCTGGTCGCTGGCGCCGACGACCAGGACCTGCGTGGCCGTCTTGTACGGCTGCTTGACGGTGCCCTCGTTCCCCGCCGCGGCCACGACGACCGCGCCCCTGCTGTAGGCGTGCAGGATGGCCGGGCTGAGCGTGCCGCCCTTGAGCAGCCGCGACAGCAGGCCGGTCTCGCCCAGGCTGAGGTTGATCACCTTGGCGCCGTTGTCGGCGGCCCAGACGATGCCCTTGACGATCGTGGCCCGGTCGCCCGATCCGACGGTGCCGAGGACGCGTACCGGCATGATCATGGCGCCGGGGGCCGCGCCGGCGATGCCGATGCCGTTGCGGGTGACGGCGGCGGCGATGCCGGCCACGTGGGTGCCGTGGCCGTTGCGGTCCTTGGGATCCTGGTCGCCGTCGACGAAGTCGTAGCCATCGACGATCTTGTCCTTGAGGTCGGGGTGGTCGGTGTCCACCCCGGTGTCCACGATCGCGATCACCACGCCGTCGCCCTGTTCCTGCGTCCAGGCCTGGGGCAGCTTGATCGCCGGCAGGCCCCACTGCTGGGGTTCGAGCGGGTCGGGCTCGGGCGAAGCGCAGCCCGCCACGATCGCCAGGATCGCGGCGAGCGTCAGAACTCGCCTCATCATGCCCCTCGATGCTCACGATAAGTCCCGATAAGACTACACAGAGCACCTAAAGGGGCAGGCGGGAGGAGCGAGGTGAGGCGCCTCGGGGGAGGTAACCCGGAAACCTCTCCCGAGGAGCCTCAGCCCCGCTCCTCCCGGGTCTCAGCCGAGCGCGTTGAGGTACGCCCGGTGGTTGCGGGAGAACTCGAAGGAGTTGTACTTGTCCCAGTTGATCGACCAGGTCATGAGCCCCCGCAGGTTCGGATAGACCCCACGCGGCCGGTACGGCCCGCAGTTCGTGCCCTTGGCCAGGCAGTCGAAGGCCTTCTGGACCTCGGCCACCGTGGTGAAGCCGTTGCCCGCCCACGGCGCCGCCGGCAGGCCGATGGCGACCTGGTCCTGGCGGAGCGCGGGGAAGACGTTGGCGGTGTTGCCCATGATGGGGAAGCCCGCGAGCAGCATGTCGGTCATCGCGACGTGGAAGTCGTGGGTGCCCATCGTGTGGTACTGGTTGTCCAGGCCCATGATCGGCCCGGAGTTGTAGTCCTGGACGTGCAGGAGCGTCAGGTCGTCGCGCATCGCGTGGATCACCGGCAGGTAGGACGCGGCGCGCCGGTCGGCGGACCCGCTCGGGCCCGGTCCGTAGAACTGGTAGCCGAGCTGGACGAAGAAGGTCTCCGGCGCCATGGTCAGCACGAAGCGGGAGCCGTACTTCGCCTTGAGGGTTCTGAGGGCGGAGATCAGGTTGACGATCACCGGGGTGGTCGGGTTGCTCAGGTTGGTGTCGCCGGAGTTGAGATAGAGGGAGTGGCCTTCGAAGTCGATGTCGAGGCCGTCCAGGCCGTAGCGGTCGATGATCGCGCTCACCGACGAGACGAACGTGTCACGCGCGCCCGCGCTGGTGAGCTGGACCTGGCCGTTCTGGCCGCCGATGGAGATGAGGACCTTCTTGCCCGCGGCCTGCTTGGCCCGGATGGCGGCGATGAAGTCCGCCTCCGGCTCGACGTTCGGGCACTCGGCCGCCGGGCAGAGCCGGAAGCGGATGTCGCCCGAGGTCACCGAGGTCGGCTCGCCGAAGGCGAGGTTGATGACGTCCCACTCGTTCGGGACGTCGGCCATCCGGATGTAGCCGGAGCCGTTGGCGAAGGAGGCGTGCAGGTAGCCGACCATGACCCGCTTGGGCAGCTGGCCGCCGGGTCCGCCGCCCTCGGTCGTGGTGCCGGGGACCTCGGAGGTGTAGGCGGAGCAGTTGCCCGAGCCGTCGCAGGCGCGGACCTTGAAGCGGTAGGTGGTCTTCGCGGTCAGGCCGCCCACCGTGGTCGAGGTGCCCGTGACGGAGGTGGGGGCGGCGCCGTCGCGGGAGAGCTCGTAGCGGGCGATGGTGCCGGAGTTGTCGGTGGAGGCCGACCAGCTCACCGACAGCGAGCTCTGGGTGGCGCCGCCCACGGCGAGGTTGCCGGGGACGGTCGGCGGCGTGGTGTCGTCGGGCGGCGGGGTGCCGGGCGGCCCGTCGAGCACCACGTCGTCGGCCTGGTAGGCGCCCTGGCCGTACCAGCTGTTGACGTAGACGGTCACGCTGGTCGTGCTCGCGCCGGTGGTGAAGGTCGTGCTCAGCTGGCGGTAGGCCGAGGGCGAGGACGTCCAGGTGCTGACGTCGGTGGTGCCGGTACCCAGGGCGCCGAGGAAGACGTAGCCGCCGCGCACCCAGGCGGACAGGGTGTAGGAGGACGAGGGCTTGACGCTGATCACCTGCTGGCAGCGTCCGGTGTCGCTGCCGGCCGGGGTGGCCTGCAGCGCCTTGGACCCCGAGTGGACCGGGGTGGTGACCGCCTGGGCTCCGGACGCGGCGGTGCAGGTCCAGCTCGCGAGGTCGCTCTCGAAGCCCGGGTTGCTCAGGATGTTGGCGGCGAGAGCGGGCGGGGCGGAGACCGCCGTGAGGCCGAGGGCCAGCACGGCGGCCGCCGCGATATGACGAAGGCGCATGGCCTAGAACCCCGCCGTGATGCGGGTGAACTCCCAGTCGGCCTGGGCGATGCCGCTGCAGTCGGAGCGCACGCCACCCCCCGGGCACGGCCGGTCGCGGTTGACCGCCCAGTACGCCAGCCTGGTCAGGCCCTTGGACTTGGCCCAGTCGCGAATCTGCGTCCAGGTGGCGGGCGAGGTGAGCTCCTGCTGGTCGGACAGGCCGTTCATGCCGGAGATGCCCATACGGGCGTAGGCCTGCGCGTCGGTGTAGCCGTAGGCGTTCTTCAGCGCGGTCTTCAGGCCCTCGGAGGCGTTGACGGTGTCCTGGTACATGTTGGAGCCGCCGAAGTCGAACGGCATGATCGTGAAGTTGTCGATCGGCACGCTGAGCGCCTTGGCCTGGTTGATCAGGCGGACGCCGTGGGAGTTCGGGCCGGTCCTGGTGGTGCCGAAGGTCACGACGATCTTCACGCTCGGGTTGTTCTGCTTGACGATCTTGAGGGCGTTCAGGATGCGGTCCTGCACCGTGTAGTTCTCGAACTCGTCGGTGTTCTCGATGTCGAAGTCCACGACGGCCGGTCCGACGGCGTTGATGACCTGCTGTACGGCGCCGGCGAAGGCCTGCGGCGTGGAGCAGTTGGGGCCGAGCTTGTTGCCCGACCAGCCGCCGAAGGAGATCTGCACGTTGCCGCCGGCGTTCTTGATGGCCGAGATCGCCTGGGCGTCGGCGCCGCCGGTCAGCGGCCGGTTGCCGTCCCACGCCGGGTTGCAGCCGCCGCTGGCCAGGATGAAGGCCATGGTGAAGGACTTCACCCCGGTCGCGCTCATGACGGTCGCGGGCGCGGGCGGGTTGCCCCACCCCATGTAGAGGTACGGCGCGCCGGCCATCTTGCCCGGCGGGTCCGGGTTGGTGCAGCCGGAGGTGGTGGCGGCGGCGTCACGGCCGGTGGACTCGCCCACGTTGTTGTAGGCCTTGACCGTGTAGCTGTGCGACTCGCACGTGCCCAGGCCGGAGATGGTGGCGCTGGTGCCGGTGACCGTCGTCTTCAGGGTCGAGCCCTCGTAGACGCGGTAGCCGGTGACCGTACCGGAGGAGGCGCCCCAGCTGAGCGAGATGGAGTTGTTGGTGACCGAGGTGCTGATGGCGCCGGGCTGGCCGGGCACGCCCGGCTGCGGGGTGCTGCCACCGGCCTTCCACAGCGCGGGCACGCGCGGCGGCTCCCAGCCGGGCAGCGAGGTGTGGCCCTGGATGGCGGTGTAGGAGGTGCCCTGGTAGGTGACGACGGCGCCCACGGCGTACTGGGTGTAGGGCGCCCATTCGGCGAAGAACGCGATCGTGCGGACTGAGCCGGCGGTCGCGGTCGTCGCCGCGGCCAGGCCCCCGAACAGCAGGGCGGCCGCGGAGATCAGCGCGACGAGTAGGCGTCTCATGGCATTCCCTGAAGGTGCGGCTTGACGGTCTTGGAGAAGTTCCAGTTGTTGCTGGCGTCCCAGTTGATGGACCAGGTCATGGCGCCCCTGATGTCCGGCCACGCCTGCGGGGGCACGAAGCTGCCGCAGTTGGTGCGCTTGGACAGGCAGTCGAGTGCCTGGTTGACCAGGCTCGGGTTGACGACTCCGCCGCCCGCGGCGCCCGGCCCGGCCGGCAGGCCGAGTGCCACCTGGTCGGCGCGCAGGCCGTTCTGGAGCTGGATGCAGGCGAGCGCGGTCATGAAGTTGACCGTCCCCTGCGAGTAGGCCTGGGCCTGGTCGCAGCCGAGCATGCTGCCGGAGTTGTAGTACTGCATGTGGACGACCGTGAGGATGTCCTTGATGTTCAGGGCGAGCTTGAAGTACTCCATCCCGGTCGACTGCATGTCGATGGTCTGCGGGGCCATCGTGATGATGAGGTTCGAGCCGGCCTTGGCGCGCAGTTCCCTGAGCGCCTGGCCCATGTAGGTGGCGTTGAGCCCGTTCTCCAGGTCGATGTCCACGCCGTCGAAGCCGTAGCTCTGCATGATGCCCCAGACGCTGTTGGCGAACTGGGTCGCCGCGGCTGAGCTGGCCACCTGGACGCGTCCCAGCTCACCGCCGACGCTCAGGATGATCTTCTTGCCGCGCTGGTGCAATGCCTGCACGTCGGCGCGGAACTGGGCGTCGGTGTAGCCGCCGAGCGCGCTGGCCAGGCCGGGGTCGAGCGTGAACGTCACCTGGCCGGGGGTGCTGGTGGCCTCGGCGAAGGCGATCGCGACGAGGTCGTACTCGTTGGGCACCGCCGACAGCCGCAGCTCGGTGGCCGGGTTGACGAAGTTGTGCCAGTAGCCGGTGAGGAAGTGCTTGGGCAGCGGGCCGCCGCCGGTGCAGCCGGTGGTGGTGCCGGAGGCGTCACGTCCCGTCGACTCGCCCACACTGTTGTAGGCCTTGATCGTGTACGTGTGCGACTCACACGTACCCAAACCCGAAATCGTGGCACTCGTACCGGTCACCG
>NZ_JBHYJD010000012.1:19711-275446 GCF_042740555.1 Nonomuraea sp. NPDC059007
ACGCGATAACCCGTGACCGTCCCACTGGACGCACCCCACGACAGGGCCAGCGAACTGTTCGTCGCCGTCACCGACGCCGCACCCGGCTGACCGGGAATGCCCACGCAGCCGGTGGTGGTGCCCGAGACGTCACGCCCCGTCGACTCGCCCACACTGTTGTAGGCCTTGATCGTGTACGTGTGCGACTCACACGTACCCAAACCCGAAATCGTGGCACTCGTACCGGTCACCGTCGACTTCAACGTCGCACCCTCATAGACGCGATAACCCGTGACCGTCCCACTGGACGCACCCCACGACAGGGCCAGCGAACTGTTCGTCGCCGTCACCGACGCCGCACCCGGCTGACCGGGGACGGTCGGCTGCGGGTCGCCCTGGACGCTCTTCCAGAGGGCGGGGACGTTGGGCGGTTCCCAGCCCGGCTGGGAGGTGTGCGACTGGCGGGACTCGAAGTCGGCCGAGTTGTAGGTGACGCGGGTGCCGGTGGGATAGGAGGTCCAAGCCTGCCACTGGGGGTAGGCGACGGCCTGGGCGGGTGGTCCGACCAGGCCGAAGATCAATCCGACGACCAGGACGAGTAAGGCGCGGTATTTCATGAATTCTCCGGTTTCGAGTCGTACGGCCCGCGCCCCTGGGGGGCGAGGGCGCGAGCCGTACGGGCCCGTGGGGTGGGGGGTGTGTTCAGCGCAGGCCGTTGTTGAGGGCCGTGGTGAGGGATCCGTCGTCGCCCGACATCTCCCAGACCATCGCGCCCAGCAGGTTCTTGGCCTTGATGTACTCGGTCTTCTTGCCTATGGACCAGGGATCGTCGAACGTCCACCACTGGCCGCCGGGGCCGGTGTAGCAGTAGGAGGAGATCGACTGTTCGTCGTGCCTGACCGTGCAGCCGGGCACCCGTGAGGCGATGTTCTTGTAGCCGCGCGTGCCCGCCTCCTCGGGGAAGTCGCCGGGCGCGGCGCCGTTGGCCGACTGCCATTCGCCGAACTTGCCGCCGTCGGCCACCTGCTGCCAGCCGCGGCCGTAGTAGGCCAGGCCGAAGGTCAGCTTGCGCGGGTTCACCCCCGCGTCCAGGTACTTCTGGATGGCCTTGTCGACGCTGAAGTCCGGGTTGTACGGCGAGTCGGTGTCGAGATGAAGGTTGCCCTGGTGGCCCGTGCGGTTGGGCTCCCAGGAGTTGTCGCTGCCCGCGCCGTGGAAGTCGTAGCCCTGGACGTTGGCGAAGTCCAGGTACTGGAAGATCCTCGACAGGTCCCATCCGGCGTCGATCTTGACCGGGTCGGCGGGGGTGAAGGCGGTCAGGAGGTAGCGCTTGCCGGTGGTGACCGTCAGCGCGTCGAGCTGGGTGCGGAACTCCTGCAGCAGGAGGGTCAGGTTGTTCTTGTCGTTCGGGCTGACGTGATTGCCCGCGTGACCGGGGGCGCCCGGCCACTCCCAGTCGACGTCGATGCCGTCGAAGACGCCCGCCGCCACGCCGGGGCCGCCGCGGCCCTGGTAAACGGGCAGGTCGCCCTTGATGTACATGTCGATGCAGGACTTCACGAACGCCTTGCGCTTGGCGTCGGTGGAGGCGGCGTCGGAGAAGTACTTGGAGTAGGTCCAGCCGCCGAGCGAGATCAGCGACTTGAGGTGGGGGTGCTTGGCCTTGAGCTTCTTGAGCTGGTTGTAGCTGCCGGCCAGCTTCTGGTCCCAGGTGTCGCCCACGCCGTCCACCGACTCGCCCGCGCCGAATCCCTTGACGTAGTCGGCCCACGCGTCGCCCGCGCCGTCGCCCTGGTTGGGGTCCTGCGGGTTGGGGGTGGTGGCCCGGTCCACGCCGTTCATGCAGGTGTGCTGCGTCGGGTGGACGTTGGAGAAGGCGTAGTTGATGTGGGTGAGCTTGGCGGCCTGCGCGTCGAGGCTCTTCATCGTGTACGCGCGGCCGTAGATGCCCCACTGCACGAAGTAGGCGACCTTGTTGTAGCTGCCGCCCGGCGTCTCCGGCTGGGTCTTCGCGGTGAACGGGGCGCTCTTGTCGGACTCGTTGCCCGACGGGTCGACGGCGCTGACGGTGAACGTCTGGTTCGTGTCGGGCGGCAGGCCGCCGACCGTGGCGCTCGTCGTCGTGGAGGTGGTCTTCAGGGTGGCGCCCTGGTAGACGCGGTACTCCTTGATCGTCCCCGAGTTGTCCGTCGAGGCGTTCCAGGCCAGGCTGATCGAGGTGCTGGTCTGGCTGGGCGAGCGCAGGCCGCCGGGCACGCTCGGCTTGACCGTGTCCGGCGTCCCGGTGGTCGAGACCGTGACGGGGGCGCTCTTGTCCGACTCGTTGCCCGACGGGTCCACGGCGCTCACCGTGTAGGTGTGCGCGGAGCCGGGTGACAGGCCGGTGAGCTGCGCGCTCGTCCCCGTGGCGGTCTTCACGACCGCGGCGCCCTCGTAGACCCGATACTCCTTGATCGTCCCTGAGTTGTCCGTCGAGGCGTTCCAGGCCAGGTCGATCGTGGTGTCGGCGCGCGCGGTCGACCGCAGGTCGCCCGGCACGCTCGGCTTGACCGTGTCGGTGGGCACGCCGTCACACGGGTTGCCGTTGAGCTTGCAGCTCTGCGGTACGGCCTGCGCGCCGCCCGGATTGCCGAGGAAACCGAAGGTGACGGCGGCGCCCGGGGCGAGGGTGCCGTTCCATCCGACGTTGCTGAAGGTGAAGTGCTGCCCGCTACGTGCCAGGGTGGCATCCCAGAACGAGCCGACCGTGATGCCCGCGGGCAGGTCGAACTCGACCTTCCAGCCGTTGATCGTGCTCGTGGTGCCGTTGGTGACGGTGTAGCGGCCTTCGAAGCCGCTGCCCCAGTCGGAGGTCTTCGTGAACGCCGCGGTGGCCGAGGCGGCCTGAGCGGGCCCTGGAACGAGGAGGGCTAACAGCAGACTTGCCAGCGCGGTCAGGGAAAGTAAAGGAAGGGTACGCCGCATGATCGCTCCCTCGGCGGGAGAACTGTGGGGGGTGTCCTGCCCTGTGAGGGGTCAGGCAGGTGGTACGGGCGGCAACGGATGGTGATCGTGGCAGGCTGTGGGGGGTGGGGGGCGCGCCATGATTGCCTCGGTTCAGATCTTCTCTTAGGAAAGTTTCCTAAGAGTTATGGCGATCGTAGGCTTGACACCCATGCCTTACAAGACCTAATTCCATCTTCAATCGCCGCAGCTGGTCACCAACTCCGCGCCACGGGTTAAAAGCGCACCGTAACGGCGGCTTCGCCGTACCCGCAAGACAAGCAGGCGCGCAGACAAGAGCGCGCCCCCACACGCGGGTGGGGGCGCGCCGTCGGGAGGGGACTACGGCTGCTGCGTGATCTTGACGTCGTCGACGCCCGCCTCCAGCAGGGAGGCGGTCGAGGCGTCGGCGGCCTCGATGAGGACGCGGACGGTCTGGCCCGCGAACGGGGTCAGGTTGGCGTTGGCCACGCCCCACGAGCCGTTGCGGTTGCTCGCCGCGCCGAGCTGCTCGAACACCTGGGAGGTGGTGTTGCCGACGACCTTCACGCGGAAGTAGTCCGCGTTGGAGGAGTTGGAGCCGTGGGCCAGGTACCACGACAGCGACAGGGACAGCGTCCCCGTGGCCGGCAGCGTGATCTGCGGCGACTGGATCGAGGTCAGCCCGCCGTCGATGTCGTGATCGCCGGCCGCGGCCCCGGCCAGGCGGCCGGTCACCAGGTCGTTGGCCCCGCTGACCGTCGTGCCGAGCTGCTTGGCGCCGCTGGAGGTGGTGGCCTCGGGGTCACCGCGCTCCCACAGACCCGTCGTGGCGCTGCCCGGGACCACCGTCCAGCCCTTGTCGGTCTCGAAGGTGTCCTCCCAGACGGTGGTGCCCGGCGTGGTACCGCAGTATTGGGCCTCCTTGCCGATGATGCGGTAGACGCAGTCGGAGTACTCCAGGAAACGCAGGGAGGCCTCGCGGTTGCGCGTGGTCTGCGGCACGATCTGCTCGTCCGGCGGGTAGAAGCCGGGACTCGCGGTGCGCGGGTACATCTCGAACGTGTAGCTGAAGATCTTGTGGACGCCCCACATCCAGTCGCCGATGCTCCCGTCGGTGATGTACAGGTCGCTGGACTGCTCCGGCGTGTAGTTGTTGGTGGAGGCCATGTTCTGGCCGAGCGTCGCGTGGGCGTCACGGTCGTCCTGGGTCAGTCCCGGCGCCGTGTCGTTGAAGGTGTAGCCGTAGGGCCACAGGACCAGCTCGCTGTAGGTGTGCCAGTCGATGTGCGACCTGATCTGCTGCTTGCCGCCGACCACCCGGGTACGCACCCAGTCGGCCACGGCCTTCACCTCGACCGCCGACTCGGGGGCCGAGCCCCGGTAGGTGTCGCTGGAGGTCGAGCCGGAGGAGCCGCCGCAGCAGCCCCAGTTGTAGTTCCAGTTGCGGTTCATGTCGGTGCCGACCGCCGTCGAGCCGGAGTTCGGCTGGCGGTTCTTGCGCCAGGAGCGGTAGCTGCCCGTCGCGATGTCGTACTCGCCGCCGTCCGGGTTGAGGTCCGGCAGGATCCAGATCTCGCGGGTGTTCACCAGGTTGGTGATGCGCGCGTCGGTGCCGTAGTTGTCGGCCAGCAGGTGCATGAGGTACAGCGCCATCTCGACCGTGAGGTGCTCGCGCGCGTGCTGGTGCGCGGTGAACAGCACCTCGGTCTCGTTCTCGTCGGCGCCGACGTTGTCGCTGATCTTCACGCCGACGAGCTGCCTGCCCTGGTACGACGTGCCGTAGACGAACTTGCTGGCGATGGTCGGTTTGGCGGCGACGAGCGCGTTGATGTTGGCGTTCATCTCCGCGTAGTTGTGGTAGCCCGAGTCCGACGGCGGGAAGTCAAACGCTGCCGCGCCGGACGGGGATAACGGGCGTGGCACCTCCGTGACCCGGTAGCCGAGCTTCTTGATCGCCGCGACCTCGGCGGACGTCGCGGTGACCAGGACCGAGTCAGCCGCCACCTCCTCGATGGCCGCGCCGGTGCCCGAGACCGCGCTGCGCTGGCGCGCGTCGGCCGGGCCCTGAACCCGATACTGCTTGTTCGCGGGCGGTTCGGCACCCGCGCCCACCTCGGTAATGCCGGTCAGGCAGAACAGGCCGAGTGCGGCAAGCAGGATCGTTAATCGGCGTCTCACCTCGTTCCTCCTCAGGCGCGCGATTAGGGGGGTGTGTTGACGCGCGCCTGCACCGAGAGTGAAGACTTCCGCTCAGCCGGAAAAGGCCCAATTCAGCGGTAGTGCACCATGGCTTGCTCTAGTGGCTTCCTGGTTAGGTCGGGTACCTCGGCGCCGGCGGCGGCGTAACCCACGGGAAACAGGATGTAGGGGCGCTCGTTGGCGGGGCGCTCGCAGATCTCGGTGAGGAAGGCCATCGGGTTGGGCGTGTGGGTGAGCGTGGACAGGCCCATCGCGTGCAACGCGGCGATGAACAGGCCGCAGGCGATGCCGACGCTCTCGTTGACGTAGTAGTGCTTGGTCTTGCCGCTGTCGGGACGCAGGCCGTACTTCTCGGCGAAGCAGACCACCAGCCACGGCGCGACCTCCAGGTAGCGCTTGTCGGAGGTGGTCTCCAGCGGGGCCAGCGCCTCGCGCCACTCGGCGGGCAGCCGGCCGCCCTCGTAGTTCTGCCGCTCCTCGACCTCGGCGGCGTCCCTGATGCGGCGTTTGGTCTCCTGGTCGCCGACCACGACGAACTTCCACGGCTGCTGGTGGGCGCCGGAAGGAGCGGTGTTGGCCGCCAGCACCGCCAGCTCGACGCAGCGGAGCGGGACCGGCTCGTCGCTGAAGAAGCGGACGCTGCGGCGCCGGTCGAGGAAGTCGTAGAACTCGCGGCCGCGGGCGAGCATCTCGTCCGGCTCGTACCGCTCCGGCGTGTAAGGACGGAACGGGAACTTGTGCTCCATGAGGACGCAGTCTGCGGATAAGTGCCGGATATGACAACCGGCTGCCCGCTATCCTGACGATTTGACAGTTAAAGTCGAATATAAGGAGACAAAATGGCAGCCAAGCGGGCCGGGCTGGACGCGCTCGACCTCCGGATCCTCCGGCTGGTCGCCGAACACCCCCGCAGCGGCCTGCTGGAGTTCGCCCGGCTGCTGGGCGTGGCCCGCGGCACCGTCCAGGCCCGCCTGGACCGCCTGGCCGCCGACGGCGTGATCACCGACTTCGGCCCCGGCCTCTCCCCCGCCGCGCTGGGCTACCCCGTGCAGGCGTTCACCACGCTGGAGGTGCAGCAGGCCTCCCGCGAGCACATCTCCCGCACGCTGGCGGCCATCCCCGAGCTGATCGAGGCCTACATCGTGACCGGCCCCGGTGACGTGTGGTGCCGCATCGCGGGCCGCGACCACGAGCACATCCAGGAGATCATCGACCACATGCTGACCATCGACGGCGTACGGCGCAGCACGACGGTCATCACGCTGTCCACCGTCGTACCGCACCGCGTCCTCCCCCTGGCCGCGCGGGCTGCCAGCTAGCCGCCAGGCGCCTGCCAGCCCGTTGCCAGCCCCGCCCGCCAACCTCGGGGGCATGGACTACGCGATCGAAGCCGAAGGGCTGGTCAAGAGGTACGGCGACAAGGCGGCCCTGGACGGGGTCGATCTCGGCGCGCGGGCCGGAACGGTACTGGGCGTGCTCGGCCCGAACGGCGCGGGAAAGACGACGGCGGTGCGCATCCTGGCCACGTTGCAGCGCCCCGACGGGGGGCGGGCCCGCGTCCACGGGCACGACGTGGCGGAGCGCCCCGCCGAGGTACGCAAGCTGATCGGCCTGACCGGCCAGTACGCGTCGGTGGACGAGAAGCTCACCGGCGTGCAGAACCTCATGATGATGGGCCGCCTGCTCGGCATGAGCCGCTCCTCGGCCAGGGCGCGGGCGACGGAGTTGCTGGAGCGGTTCGGGCTGACCGAGGCCGGCGGGCGGGCCGCGTCCGGGTACTCCGGGGGCATGCGCCGCCGCCTCGACCTGGCCGTCAGCCTCGTCAGCCGGCCGAGCGTGCTGTTCCTCGACGAGCCGACGACCGGGCTCGACCCGCACGCGCGCAGCGAGCTGTGGGAGGTGGTCAGGGAACTGGTCGCCGGCGAGGTGACCGTGCTGCTGACCACGCAGTACCTGGAGGAGGCCGACCAACTGGCCGACGACATCCTGCTGATCGACTCGGGCCGGGTGGCCGCCAGCGGCACGCCCGACCAGCTCAAGGCCATGGCCGGCGGGCACCGGCTGGACATCAGGCCGCTGCGGGCCGAGGACGAGGAGAAGGCCATGGCCATCCTTGGCTCCGGCGAGCTCAGCATCCCGATCCACGACCTGGCCATGGCGCCGGCCGTACTCAGGAAGCTGGACGAGGCCGGGATCGTGCTGGCCGAGCACGCGCTGCGGCTGCCCTCACTCGACGACGTCTTCCTCACTCTCACCGGAGCACGCGCATGATCTCGCAGAGCCTCACCCTGACCTGGCGCAGCCTGGTGCCGCTGAAGAACAGTCCCGGCCAGTTGCTGGCCATGCTCATCCAGCCGGTCTTCATGATCGTCATCTTCGTCTACCTGTTCGGCGGCGCGGCGGGCGGCGACCGGGGCCAGGCGGTGCAGTACATGCTGCCCGGCGTGCTGGTGCAGGTGGCGCTGATGGCCACGATCGGCACCGGCATGAACCTGGCCACCGACATCGGCAACGGCGTCTTCGACCGGTTCAGGACGATGCCGATCGCCCGGATGGCGCCGCTGGCCGGGCGCATTCTCGCCGACCTGTGCACGATGACGGTCACGCTGGCGATGTCGGTGCTGGTCGGCTACGTCGTCGGCTTCCGCGTCACCACCTCGCCGCCGGCGGCGCTGGCGGGGCTGGGCCTGGTGCTGCTGTTCACGATGGCGCTGAGCTGGGCCTCGGCCTGGATCGGCGTGATCGCCAAGTCGGTCACCGCGATGCAGGGCGTCTCCACGGCCGTGCTGCTCCCGCTCACGTTCGGCAGCAGCGCCTTCATCCCCGCCACGGACCTGCCGGGCTGGCTGACCGCCTGGATGTCGGTGAACCCGGTCTCGCACCTGGCCGCGTCGCTGCGCGGCTTCATGGTCGGCGGGCTGGACGCCGCCGACGTCTGGATCACCCTCGGCTGGACCGCCGCGCTCCTCGCCGTCTTCGTGCCGCTCGCCCTGCGCGCCTACAACAGGAGAGT
Organism: Nonomuraea sp. NPDC059007; assembly: GCF_042740555.1. NCBI lineage: Bacteria > Bacillati > Actinomycetota > Actinomycetes > Streptosporangiales > Streptosporangiaceae > Nonomuraea > Nonomuraea sp. NPDC059007. The sequence continues at coordinate 27,867 of NZ_JBHYJD010000012.1, forward strand.
CCGATGAGAGCCCGCGACGGCGTCGAACTCGCCACCACGGTACGGCTGCCGCCCACCGGCGCCCGCCATCCCGTCCTGCTGGTCCGCACCCCCTACGGCCGCGACACGGTTCCGGGCCCCGGCCTCCACCTGGACGTGGATCGCCTGGTCGCGGCCGGATACGCGGTGGCCGTGCAGGACGTACGCGGAACCGGCGAGTCGGAGGGCGAGTTCCGCCTCTTCACCGGCGAGGCCGAGGACGGCCACGACGCGGTCCGCTGGGCGGCGACCCAGCCCTGGTCCGACGGGAACGTCGGCATGTTCGGCGACTCCTACCTCGGCCTCACCCAGTTGCTGGCCGCGCAGGAGCGCCCGGAGGGCCTGCGCGCGATCGCGCCCAGCCTCACCCCAGGCTCCTACCGCGACATCGTGTACGAGGGCGAGGTGGTGACGCTGAGCAAGATCCTCACCGTCTGCGCCCTGACGTTTGCGCTCGACGAGCTGCGCCGCCGCATCCGATCCGGTACGGCGGAGCCGTCCGCGGAGGCGGAGTACCTGGCCGGGCTGGGCTTCCCCGACCGGTTCCCGCAGCGGATGCGGGAGCTGGCAGAGCGGCTGCCGCTGTCGGACCAGCCGCTCATCAACGACCTGGTGCCCGGCTACGCCACCTGGATGGAGCACCCGGACCCCGGCGCGGAGGTGTGGCGGGGCGGCTCGTTCGACTACGCGGCGATCGAGGTGCCCGCCCTGGTGAGCACCGGGTGGCACGACTTCTGCCGCGACGCCTCCATCCGCCACTTCCAGCGGCTCGGCGGGAGTTCGCGGCTGGTCGTGGGGCCGTGGACGCACATCTCGCACGGGCGGGAGATCTTCTGGCGCGACTACGGGCCCACCGCCGCCCAGGAGGCGATCGACTGGACGGGGCTGCATCTGGCGTGGTTCGGCCACTGGCTGCGGGGGACGCCGCTGGAGGGGCCGGCGGTGCGGTACTTCGTCATGGGGGCCGACGAGTGGCGCGGCTCGCCGCGGTGGCCGGTGCCGGCGCGGCGGGTGCCGTACCACCTGGGGCAGAGCGGGGTGCTGTCCGAGACGCCCTCGCACGGCACGTGGGAGTTCGCGGCCGATCCGGGCGACCCGGTGCCGACCGTGGGCGGGGCGGTCCTGGACTTCACCGGGTTCGGGCCGCTGGACCAGCGGCCGCTGGACGGGCGGACGGACGTGCTGCGTTTCGCGAGCGCGCCGCTGGTGGGCGACGTGGAGGTGACCGGGCGGGCCGAGCTGGTGGTGCGCATGTCCACGACCGCGCCGACGGCCGACGTCACGGGCAAGCTGGTCGACGTGCATCCGGACGGGCGGGCCGAGCTGCTCACCGACGCCGTCACCCGGGCGGTGGGCGGCGAGGTCGTGGTGGACCTGGGGTGGATCTCCACGGTGTTCCGGGCGGGGCATCGGATCAGGGTGGACGTGGCCGGATCCAATTTCCCGAAATATGCCAGGAATCCGGACAAGGGGCTGACCACGATCCACTCGCCGTCCTACGTGATGTTGCCGATCAGGTCGTAGAGCTCGTCCTGGGTCAGGGCCGCGCCCCGGGCGTGCAGCCCGGCGAAGCGGTCCTCGCCCAGCGCGGCCCGCGCCGCCGCCATCCCGGCGTCGGTGTCGGCCGCGACATCGGCACGGCCGGCGCCGAACAGCAGGGCCGCGCGCTCCGCCTCGCCGCCGGCCAGCGCCGCCAGCGCGAAACCGCCGAGGACGGTCGCCAGCACCGGCAGGTCGGGCGCCGAGCCCAGGGGCGTGCCTCTCATGGCCTCCAGGGCCTCGCGGTGCTGGGCGAGTCCGCCGGGAAGGTCGCCGGAGGCCACCAGGGCTCTGCCGTAGCGGGTGCGTACCGTGGCGACGAGCTGCGGGATCGGCGCCGCGCCCGCCAGCATGTCCACGGCGGCCGACAGCGCGGTCAGCGCCTGGCCGTACTCGCCGCGCTGGTAGCCGATCATCCCCTCGCCCAGCCTGAGCTGCACGAGCACGTCCGGGTTGATCTCGTCGGTGACGCCCAGCCTGGCCTTGGCCAGGTCGGCCGCCGCGCCGTCCAGGTCGCCGCCCTGCGCCCGCAGCACCGCCATCCTGGTCAGCGTCGAGACCGACTCGTTGGCGCTGATCCACGCGCTGGTCAGCGAGGTCACCTCGGTGTACAGGTCGGTCACCGGCCGCCCCTCGCCGGCCCGCAGGGCGGCCAGCTGCAGCAGCGCCTCGCTCAGCCCCCACCGGTCGCCGATCTTCCTGAACCCGGCCACCGCCCGCTCCAACGCCTCCTCGCTCGCATGCGGGCCCCTGAGCATGAGGGCCGAGCTGGCCAGCCACAGGTCCTCGTCCTCGGCGTAGGAGAGCAGCAGTCCGTAGGCGTGCTCGTCGCGCCCGGCGATCATCGCCATGACCGCCTTGCCGATCCGCAGCATCGGATGGACCCGGCCCTCGGTCTCGGCCCGCGCGATCAGCGCGTCCATCTCGTCCGACATGCGGCTCAGCAGCGGCCGGTCCACCACGATCCGGCCGAACATCGTCACCCCGACCGCGAACCTGCACGCCGCGTAGGCCTCCGCCAGCCCCGGCGGCGGCTCCTCGCCCGCCAGCGCGAGCGCCTGCTCGGCCCACTGCGCGGACTCCTGCCGGTAGCCGCACATCCACCAGTACCAGTTCAGCGCGCCGCACAACCGCAGCGCCGTCTCGACCTCGCCCTCGTCCAGCGCCCAGCGCAGCGCCGCCGCGCAGTTGTCGCGCTCGGCCGCCAGCCGCTCGATCCACTCGATCTGCTCATCCGTCCGCAGGTACGGCACCGCCGTCTCGGCCACCTCCCGCATGTGGATCGCCAGCCGCCTCCTGAACTCCCCGCTCTCCCCCGCCTCGGCCAGCCGCTCCAGCGCGTAGGCGCGGATCGTCTCCAGCATCCGGTAACGCCCGTCGTCGCCCGCCTGCACCAGCGACTTGTCGGCCAGCGCGCCCAGAACGTCCGGGTCGCCGCCGCACACCGCCTCCACCGACTCCAGCGCCGCGCTGCCCGCGAACACCCCCATCCGCCGCAGCAGCGCCCGCTCGCCGGCGGTGAGCAGGTCCCAGCTCCACTCGACGAGCGCCCTCAGCGTCTGCTGCCGGGGCAACGCGGTACGGCTGCCGCCGGTCAGCAGCCGGAACCGGTCGTCGATGCGCTCGGCGAGCTGCCGCGCGGTCATCGTGCGCAGCCGGGCGGCGGCCAGTTCGATGGCCAGCGGCATGCCGTCGAGGCGGCGGCAGATGGCCGCGACGTCACCGACGTTGCCCTCGTCCAGACGGAACGACGGCCGCGCCGCGACCGCCCGGTCCAGCAGCAGCCGAACCGCCGGGTAGGCGGCGGCCCGCTCGGCGTCCACGCCCTCGGGCGGCAGTTCCAGCGGCGGAATGGGCACCAGCCGCTCGCCCGCGACGTTCAGCGGTTCCCTGCTGGTGGCCAGCACCCGCAGGCCGGGGCAGAGGGCCAGCAGCCGCTCGGCCACGACGGCGGCGGCCTCGATCACGTGCTCGCAGTTGTCCAGCACGATCAGCGCCCGCTCGCGCCCGAGGCGCTCGGCCACGCGGGTCACCGGGTCCTCGCCCGGCTGGTTGAGGTCGTCGCGCAGGCCGAGCGCGCCCGACAGCGCGCCGGGGACGTCGGCCGGGTCGGCGATCGGGGCCAGCTCGACCATCCAGGCGTCGGCCTCGCGCAGGGCGGCCTCGGTGGCCAGGCGGGTCTTGCCCGCGCCGCCCGGCCCGACGATCGTGGCGAGCCTCGCGTGCCCGAGCAGGCTCACGAGCTGGGCCAGTTCGTCGGCCCTTCCCACGAAGCCGGTCAGCGGGGCGCGTACGTTCCCCTTGGCCGGGCGCGGCTCGGGACGCCGGGCCGGGACCTCGCCCTTGAGCACGGCGAGGTGGGCGGCGCGCAGGTCGGGGCCGGGATCCACACCCAGGTCGGTGGCCAGGGCGCCCCTGACCCGCTCGAACAGCGTGAGCGCGTCGGCCTGGCGGCTGGCGGCGGCCAGGGCGCGCATGGCGAGACCGGCCAGGCGTTCGCGGTGCGGCCGCGCGGCCAGTTCCTCGCTCAGCCCTGCCGCCAGGGTGGCGACCTCACCGTCGCCCGGTGCCCGCGCCAGCACGGCCGTGGCATGGGCCTCCAGGGCGAGCAGGCGTTCCTCCTGCAGCCCCGCCGCGACGTTGGCCAGATGCGGCACCGCCAGCAGATCGGCCAGCGCGGGACCCCGCCACAACGCCAGCGCCACCGCCAGGGCACCCTCGCGATCCATTCCCGTGCCCGCCGCCGTTGTGCCCGCCGCTTCTGCGCCCGCCGTTTTAGTGCCAGCCGCTTTTGTGCCCGCTGCCCAGGCGTCCTGACCAGCAGGTATGGCTCGGACGGTCTGGGTGAAGGCGTGGGCGTCCACGCGCTCGCGCGGGATCGGCAGGACGTAGCCGCCCGCGCGGCCGTCCACCGTCAGGTACGGGCGCAACGCGGCACGCAGCCGCTTGACCAGGGTCTGCAGGGCGTTGGCCGCGTTGGCCGGCGGCTCCTCCGGCCACAGCGCGTCGATCAGGCGCTCGGCGCCGACGACCTGACCCGCCTCCAGCGCGAGCATCGCCAGCAGCGCGCGTACCCGGGCGCCGCCCACGTCCACGGGGACGCCGTCGTTCGTGACCTCCAGCGGGCCGAGGATGGATATGCGCACGCACTCCATCCTGCCGGGTGCTCACGACTTCAGATGCACGGCCACCTCCATGCCCACCGGCTGCCCCTCCTCCAGCAGGCCGATCTGGCGCACCTGGGCGAGCGACACCTCGGCGCCGCTCTCCTGCGCCGCGGCCAGCAGCGCGAGCACGGCCGGGTGGGTGGCGCCCTCCACCATGGGCACGTCCTGGTCCCAGCGCCAGCGCACCACCATCTCCTGCCCCGTCTCGATCGTGCCGCGCTCGACGTCCGTCCAGGACTCCGGCGGCAGGGCGGCGACCGGCCAGCAGCACAGCATCTGGACCTCGGTCTCGCTGCCAGGGGCGGCCCTGATCGTGGTCCAGAACGCGCCGGTCGGGCGGTTGCCCTCCGCGTCCAGGCGCCGCCACAGCCCGGCGAACAGCTCGTTGGCCTCCTCGTCACTGGCGATGTCCGGGGGCAGGACGACGCCGGCCCAGGGCTGGGCTTCGGCCTGCCGTATCTCTGTCTGCCAGCTGACGGGGCCGGCGAGCAGGCGTTCCAGGGCGTCGAGTGCGGCGTCCTGGCGCTCGCGGTCGGCGGCCAGCCTGGCGCGGTGCTCGGCCAGCGTGGCCGTCGCGGACTCGGCGTCCTGGAGCAGCTTGGGCGCCTCGGCGAGGGGCAGGTCGGCGGCGCGGGCGGCCTTGAGCCTGAGCGCGTGCTCGAACTGGGTGGCGCTGTAGCGGCGGTGCCGCGACCACGGGTCCACCGAGGCGGGCGGCAGAAGGCCCTGCTCGTCGTACAGGCGCAGGGCCTTCAGGCTCAGACCGGTCAGCTCGGCGAATTCCCCGATGTTCATCATGGGAACCAGTGTGGGACCTGCCCCTGGGGGAGGTTCCAGTCGTTGGTACGGGCGCCGTGCGCGGATCCCCACGCGCACGGCGCCCGAGTCGGCGGTTTAGAAGTCGTCAGGCAGGCGGACCTGGTCGCGGATCCACCGTCCCGCCTCCTTCAGCCGGCTGGTGCCGGTGAACGGGCCGCCGGGGCAGGTGCCCTCGGTGAAGACGGCGCCGGACAGCGGGTCGTCGGAGAAGTTCCAGTTGACCCAGCTGATCTTCTTCTGTGCCATCAGGTCGATGTACTGCTGCGACCTGGTGAAGTTGTTGCCGCCGCCGCCCGAGGACGTCTGCGTGCCGAACTCGGTGACGAACATCGGCAGGCGGTCGGCCGCGCGGGACAGGGTGCTGAGGTAGTTGCTGCCGTGCGAGGCGGCGTAGAAGTGGAACGTGTACATGATGTTGGTCGCGTTGACCGGGTTGCTGATGATCTCGCTCTCGTCGGAGCCCTCGGAGACGCCGAGCGAAGACCACGCGCGGGTGCCGACCAGGATCGTGCTCTCGGGGTCGTTGGCCCTGATCACGGGGATGATCTGGTGCGCGTAGTCGCGGATGCGCGACCAGGCGACGCCGCTGGGCTCGTTCATGACCTCGTAGAGCAGGTTCTTCTTGTTGTTGTGGCGCTGGGCGATCTCGGTGAAGAACGTCTTGGCCTTGTTGAGGTTGTTCTGGGCGAACGGGTCACCGGGGTTGAGCATGTGCCAGTCGACGATGGCGTACATGCCGCGGGAGGTGGCCTGCTCGATCAGGTTGTGCACCCGGTCGGTGAACGCCCGGGGGTTGGTGTCGTAGCCGCCCTCCTGGATGTACATGGAGATGCGCAGGACGTCCGACTTCCAGTCGTCGGCCAGGGCGTTGAGCGAGGCGGTGTTGAGGCAGTCGTAGTGCCACTGGATGCCGTGGCTGCTCATGCCGCGCAGCTGGATCTGCTTGCCGTTCTCGTTGCAGAGCTTGAGCCCGCAGACCCTGAGCTGGCCGTTGGCCTCGACCGGGGTGCCGCCGCTGGTGGGCGGCTGGGTGGTGGCGGTGACGGCGGCGCTGCGGTCGGACTCGTTGTTCGACGGGTCGCGCGCGGTCACGGTGTAGGTGTGCGTGGAGGATCCGGCCAGGCCGGTCACGGTGGCCGTGGTGCCGGTGACGGTGGCGACGACGGTGTCACCCTCGCGTACCCGGTAGTCCTTGATCGAGCCGCTGTTGTCCGTGGCGGCGTTCCAGGCCAGCGAGATCGAGCTGGATGTGGTCCCGGTCGAGCGCGGGTTGCCGGGGACGGTGGGCTTCTCGGTGTCGGGCGGGCCGGTGACGCCGACGCTGAGGCGGTCGAGGTTGGGGCCGCCGTTGGCGGTGGTCGAGGTGGCCCTGACGGTGTTGGCGCCCGCGTTCAGGGCGGCGTTGACCTGGACCTCCTGCCAGGTGCTCCACGCGCCGGTGCCGGGGAAGTCCTTGGTCTGGGCGCTGCCGTTGACGCTGATGGACATCGGGCGGTTGACAGTGGTGCCGTTGGCGTAGCGGAAGGTCAGGGTGGCGTTGCCGGCGGCGGCCGCGTTCACGGTGAACTCGACGGCGGAACCGGTGACGTTGTCGTAGTTGACGAAGCCGGTGCCGGTGAACCCGGCGTGGTTGGACTCCACCACGCCCTGGGTGATCGTGGCGTCCTCGGCCTGGTGATCGTTGCCGGGCGTGGCGGCGACCTCGGCGTCCAGGTAGTCCCAGTTCGGGTTGCCGCCGGTGGCGGAGGCCGTGGCCCTGATCGTGTTCGCGCCGGCCACGACCGGTGCGGTCAGCGTGGCGGTGGCCCAGGTGCTCCAGGCGCCGGTGGGGTTGAAGGCGCGGTCGTCGGCGATCAGGGCGCCGTTGACGGAGATGTCACTGGGGCGGTTGGCGGTGGTGCCGTTGGCGTAACGGAGGGCCAGGGTGGCGGTGCCCGCGGAGGGGGCGTTGAAGGTCCACTCCACGTACGGCCCCGCCACGTTGTCGCCGTTGACGAAGCCCGTACCGGAGAAGCCGGCGTGGTTGGACTCGACGGCACCCTGCGAGATCGTGGCGTTCTCCGCCTCAAGCCGGGTGGGCGCGGCTTCGGCGGGCAGTGCGGGTAAGAGGGCCAGACAGACGGCGGCCAGAGTGATCAGCCGCGTTGAACGATGCATGGGGTCCGCTCCTACTCGTTCATTAGGAAACTTAACTAACGAGCACACGGAGAATAGATCCGACGTCTGTCCGGAACAAGACCCAATTTGACAAGCGCCTCTACAGCCGTGACAACAAGGGAGCCAGTTGCTCCTCCTCGTAGTCGAGGTGGGCCAGCAGTTCGCCGGCCAGCCGTTCGAGGTCCTCGCGGAAGTCCGCGGCCCGCTCGATGGCGGCGAGGATCTCGGCGACCTTGCCGTGCTCGCGCTCAAGACGGTCGATGACCTCGGCGGACTCGGGGAAGCGGGCCCGCAGGGTGGTGAACAGGTAGTGGCTCTCGACGGTGTGGTGCATCTCGACGTGGTGGCAGTAGTACATGCAGCGCACCCGCAGATCACCGGTGATCTCGCTCGCGCCGCGCAGTTCCTTCAACTCCCGGCGCAGACCGTCGTGGACGGCGATCAGCTCGCGGACCATGGCATGGTCTCGGGACATCGGGGCACTCCTTCACGGTTCTTTCTAGTAACTAAGGGCATGATGGATTACCGTCGTGGTAAGCGCATAGATCGCACTTTTTCCTGCGTTAGTTACCTGGAGAGAACCGTGGAGTACCTGACGGAGACCGAGGCCAACTGCCGCGCCCGCGAGGTGCTCGACCGCGTGGGCGACAAGTGGTCCACGGTCGTGCTCTACAACCTCAGCACCGGCACCCACCGCTTCACCGAGCTGCGCCGGGCCATCCCGGGCATCAGCCAGCGCATGCTCACCGTCACCCTGCGCGGCCTGGAGCGCGACGGGCTGGTCAGGCGGACGGTCCACCCGGTCATCCCGCCCCACGTGGACTACGACCTGACGCCGCTGGGCTGCACGCTGCGGGAGATCGTGGGCGCTCTGGTCGGCTGGGCCCACCAGCACCTGGACGAGATCGATCGGGCGCGGGCGGCGTACGACAAGGTGTAGACGCGAGCCCGCTTCGGTGGTCAAGTCAGGGAATGACGGTACAAGGCACCTGCGATCCCCGGTTCTCCCTGGTCCGGGAGGAGTTCGAGCGCAACCTCGCCGAGCGCGGCGAGATCGGCGCTTCGGTCTGCGTGATGGTCGACGGCGAGGTCGTCGTCGACCTGTGGGGCGGCGAGGCCGCTCCGGGGACGCCCTGGCTCCACGACACCATCGGCCACGTCTGGTCGTGCACGAAGGGCGCCACCGCGCTGTGCGCCCACCTGCTCGCCGCCCGCGGCGAACTCGATCTCGACGCCCCGGTCATCCGCTACTGGCCGGAGTACGGCGCCGCCGGCAAGGGCGCCACCCTCGTCAGGCACGTGCTCGCCCACCAGGCCGGTCTGCCGGTGCTGCGCGAGCCGCTGCCCGCGGGCGCGTTCCACGACTGGAAACTGATGGCCGAGCGGCTGGCCGTGGCGGAGCCGTTCTGGGAGCCGGGGACCCGGCACGGCTACCACGCGCTGACCTTCGGCTTCCTGGTTGGCGAGATCGTCAGGCGGGTCAGCGGGCGCTCGCTTGGCACGTTCTTCCGCGAGGAGGTGGCCGAGCCGCTCGGGCTGGAGTTCTGGCTGGGGCTGCCGGAGGAGCAGGAGGTCCGGGTGGCGCCGACGATCCCGGCCGACGTCCCGGCCGAGTTGCCGTCGTTCTACGTCAGGGCGTTCTCCGACCCGTCGTCCATGCCGGCGCTGCTCCTGGGCAACGACGGCGGCTTCATGACCTCGTCCGACACCCGGGAGTCGCACGCCGGCGAGTACGGCTCGGTCGGCGCGATCACCAACGCGCGCGGGCTGGCCGGCATGTACCGGCCGCTGTCGCTGGGCGAGCTGGTTCCGGCCGAGCAGCGTTCGATCATGGCGAGGACCGAGTCGGCGGGCATGGACGCGGTGCTCGGGGTGCCGACGCGCTGGTCGGCGGGGTTCATGAAGTCCACCGACAACCGGCACCTGCCGGCGGCCGACAGCGAGGGCGCGCTGATGTCGGAGTCGGCGTTCGGCCACGCGGGCATGGGCGGCTCGGTCGGCTTCTGCGACCCTGGCGCCCGGCTGGCCTTCGGCTACTCCATGAACAAGCAGGGCAGCGGCCTGGGCATCAATCCCCGCGGCCAGGCGCTGACCGACGCCGCGTACCGGACGCTCGGTTACGATCGGGCCAATGGAGGGATCTGGTTCCGGCCCTGAGCGGTTCGTCGTCCTGACCGGCGGGCCGGGCTCGGGCAAGAGCACCCTGATCGACCGGCTGGAAGAGGCGGGGTACTCCAGGACCGAGGAAGCGGGCCGGGCGATCATCCAGGACCAGAGCGCGATCGGCGGGCGCGCGCTGCCCTGGGCGGACAAGGACCTGTTCGCCGAGCTGATGCTCTGCTGGGAGCTGCGCTCGTACCGGGCGGCCGCCGCCCTGGGGCCGGGCCCCGTCTTCTTCGACCGCGGCGTCGTGGACGTGATCGGCTACCTGCGGCTGGAGGGCCGGCCGGTGCCGGACCACGTGCACCGGGCGGCGCTGCGCCACCGCTACCACCGGCGCGTCTTCGCCGCCCCGCCCTGGCCGGAGATCTTCCGCAACGACGCCGAGCGCAAGCAGTCGGTGGAGGAGGCGGAGCGCACCTACACGGCGGTGACCGGGGCCTACGAGGACTACGGCTACGAGTTGGTGACGCTGCCGAAGGCTCCGGTCGAGGTCAGAACGCGCTTCCTCCTTGACAACCTCCCCCTATCCTGAATTATCCCGTCTTTCAGGAGCTCGCAGCCATGTACTTCGGCATCACTGACCTCTGGACCTTCGTGGCCGGTGCGTTCTTCATCATCCTGCTGCCAGGACCGAACTCCCTCTACGTCCTCAGCCTGGCCGCCCAGCGCGGCGTGAAGCAGGGCTACCGCGCCGCCGCCGGCGTGTTCGTCGGCGACTCGGTGCTCATGCTGCTGGCCGCCGCCGGCGCCGCCTCGCTCCTGAAGTCGAACCCGCTGCTGTTCACGATCGTCAAGTACGCCGGAGCCGGCTACCTGGCCTGGATCGGCTTCCAGATGCTGCGCGGCGCCTGGCGAGCCTGGCGCGCTCCCGAGGCCGGGACGGTCGACACCGCCGAGCCGGTCGACCGCGTCAACCCGTTCCGCAAGGCCCTGGTGGTCAGCCTGCTGAACCCGAAGGCGATCCTGTTCTTCGTCTCCTTCTTCATCCAGTTCGTGGACCCCGGGTACGCCGCACCGGCGTTCTCGTTCCTCATCCTGGGCGCGATCGTCCAGTTGTTCAGCGTCCTCTACCTGACCATGCTGATCTTCAGCGGGACCTTCCTGGCCGGGCAGTTCCGTTCGCGGCGCAAGTTGTCGGCCGGGCTGACGAGCGGTGTGGGGGCGTTGTTCCTGGGGTTCGGGGCCAAGCTGGCCACCACATCGCTGGGGTAAGGTCGGCCTATCGACCTGGTGAGGCGTATGTAGCCTTCGCGTGGAACGTGGCAAAAGAGGCAGTCGCACTCAGGCGGGTCAGGTACGGTTGGCCACCGGCGCGCTGCCCGGCGTGCCGAGGTGTCCGTGCCGTTACACCGACCGATCCGTTCGGCAAGCCCGGTTCCCCGCTGCCCGGGTAGTCATAGGATCTCGGCCTACCTGCGGAGCAGCCTTGAACCACCCTCCGATCACCCTGCCTCGCCTGACCACGCTCGCCCGCGACGCGGTGCCGAAGCTGCTGGAGGCGGTCGTGGCGCCGCTGGTCATCGTGTATGCCAGCGTGTGGCTGCTGGGCACGCAGGGCGCGTTGTTCGCGGGCCTGGCGTGGTTGTTCGGCGGACTGGTCTGGCGGCTGGCGCGGCGGGCCAAGGTCCCGGCCACGATGTGGATGGCGGCGCTGGCGCTGTCGTTCAGGACGGCGGTCTCCTTCTGGACCGGCGACTGGCACTACTGGGCCATCCAGCCGGAGCTCGGCACCATCTGCATCAGCGTGGTCTTCCTGGCCTCGGTCCGGCTGAACAAGCCGCTTGTGCAGAAGCTCACCCTCGACTACGTCCCGCTGCCGTCCGTGGTGCTCAAGCACGCGCGGATGCGCAGGTTCTTCGCCAGGATCACGCTGCTGTGGGGCTTCGTGCTGCTGGCCAACTCAACGGTGAGCATCTGGCTGGCGCTCAACGAGTCCCAGCTCCAGGGGTACATGCTGGTCCGCACCGGCGTGGTCGCGCTGATCAGCGGCTCGGCGATCGCCTTCTCCGTCCTGGCCTTCAAGCGGGTCCTGCGCCGCATGCACGTCGCCCACGCCTGAGCGCTCCGCCAGCACGATCGCGCCGCAGCAGGCCATCACCAGGCCGGTGAGCGTCGCGAACAGCTCCACCAGGTCCGGCACCGGCATGGCCATCGGCCCGGCGAGCGGGCCCGCGCTCAGGGTGACGATCAGGCTGTAGAGTCCCCAGCCGAACATGGAACCGGAGCCCACCCAGGCGATGGCCAGGGCGCGCCCGCCGTACCCCTTGACCATGGCGAGCAGGGCGAGCGCGCCGGCGAGGATGAGCGCGCCCTTCAGTCCGTTCTGCAGGAAGGCGACCGTGCCGGAAGCCGCCACCATCTCCGGGGGCAGGCCGAACGTGCCGCCGAAGGCCCAGAAGAGCTTGATGCCGGCGAGCGGCAGCGACACGGCGAGCGCGCCGTAGGCCATGAGCCGCTGGAGCGGCAGCGTCGCGCTCGGCGCCGGCCGGACCGCGCGGAACGCCCCCGGCCAGCGGTCGCGGGCGTAGAGGGCGAAGGCCGTGCTCAGCCCCACCGCCTGGCCGATGAACCCGCCGTAGACCGCCATGTACACCCACGGCGCGATCGGCCCGTCCGCGGGGAAGATCGACAGGCCCTCGATCAGTACGCCCGCCGGCGCCGTCACCAGGATCACCGAGAGCAGGCCGATGCCGACCCAGATGGGCAGCAGCACGAGCCAGGCGGGCAGCCGCATCCCCCACCGCAGGGTGAACGACAGCGCCAGCACCAGCCCCACGAGGTCCATGCCGAACGTCATGGCGTTCATGGCGACCATGACCGGATTGGCGAGGAAGGCCGGATCGGAGACGCCGACGGGGTTGCCCGCCAGCCAGAGCAGCTTGATCGTGAGGTAGGGGAGCATGGCGGCCATCGCGACGATCGCGGCGGTGACCCGGCCTATACCGGCTCGTTCACTGGTCATGCACCGATCGTGCCGCGGCGGGCCGCCCGGCTCATCCCGCTGTGCGGGGATGCGCCTCCCCCTCGCGGGGGAGCTCCACGGTCAGTTCGTACCCGCCGCCTCGCGGGCCGGCGGTCAGGGTGCCGCCCGCCAGCCGTACGCGCTCGCGCAGGGCCGTCAGGCCGGTGCCGCCGCCGATCGCGGTGGCCCGCCCGCGCGGCGCCCCGTTGGCGACGCTGACCCGCGACTCCTCGACCGTCACCGTCACGGGCGCGCCCGGCGCGTGTTTGGCCGCGTTCGTCAGCCCCTCCTGGACCACGCGGTGCGCCAGCGGCGGCTCGGCCGTCAGCCGCAACGTGATCTCCATGCCCGAGGCGCGCGCCCGCTCGACCAGTTCCGCCACGCTCTCGCCCACCGGGTCGAGCGGCGCGCTCGCACCCTGCTCGCGCAGCAGCCCGATGATCTGGCGCAGCCGCTCGGTCGCGTCCGCCGCGGCCACGCGCAGTTCCCCCGCCGCCTTGACCTGCGCGGGCGTCAGCCCCGGTGACAGTTCGAGCCCCGCCGCGCGCACCGCGATGAGCGCCAGGTCGTGGCCGAGGGAGTCGTGCATGTCGTGGGCGATCCTGGTGCGCTCGCGCATGCGCGCCTGCGACTCGGCCGCCGCCTGCGCCCGCGCGCGCTGGGTGCGCAGCCTGCTCCGCAACCCCCCGATCAGGTACGGCACCGCGTACGTGCCCAGCAGCCCGGTCACCATGGCGATCCACTGCTCGGCCCGCCCGCCTTCGGCCAGTACCAGCACGCATCCGCCCGCCGCGATCCCGGCGAAGGCGGCCACCGCCCACCGGACCCGCTCGACCTGGCGCCCGGCCAGGTAGGCGTACCAGAACAGGCCCAGCGACAGCAGGGTCATCGGGATGACCTTCGTGCTCCCCATCCCCGGCAGCCAGCCGAGGTCGAGCGTGGCGAAGCCCATCTCCAGGTCCCAGGGCGAGGCCAGGGTGACGAGCACGACCGCGGCCACCGGCCAGGCCCGCCCCACGGCGACGGCCGCCGCCAGCACCACGAGGCGCGTGCCCGTCACGGCCGCGAACGGCCCCAGGCCGTCGAGCGGGTCGGGCCCGGACGCGGCGGCGAGCACCGACAGGGCCGCCCAGAGGAGCACGTCGTAGCCGACCTGGCGGCCGGATCGGCGGAGGTGGTTCACGCCCTCGACGGTAGCGGGCGCCGGGCAGCGCCCGGACCTGCCGAACGTGGTGTGAGGACCCCGACGAAGGTAGGGCTAACCCCACCCCCGATTCGGATACCTGCACTCCTGACTCACCGGGAGGACACAGGAAGGATCGATGGTGTCAGCCGGAGGTCGTACCTCGACCCTGACGAAAGTCGGGGGTGGTGCGTACCGAACGTCCGATGCGCCGTGAACTGCGGACTTCTTACCTTCGTGGTGGTGTGACCCCGAGAACGTCTCAGGGGTTTGCCCGTGACCTTAGGGGGTTGTCCCCCGATGCCTCGCGGCTCCTCCCCCGAGATGGTGGATGGGCCCACTGAAGATTCGGAGTGCACGACATGTCTCACGCGATTCTCGACCTGCTGCAACAGGTCATGTCCTCGCCGTGGCTTTATGTCGCGCTGTTCGCCCTCGCGCTGCTCGACGGGTTCTTCCCGATCGTGCCCGCGGAGACCTCGGTGATCACCGCCGGGGTGTTCGCGGTGACCGGGCAGACCAACCTGGTGCTGGTCATCGTGGTGGCCGCCCTGGGCGCCTTCGCCGGCGACCACATCTCCTACCTCATCGGCCGTAAGTTCGGCGGACGGCTCCGCGAACGCAAGGCCCTCGTGTGGGCGCGCAACGCGCTGGCCGAGCGAGGCGGGCTGGTGCTGGTGGTGGCCAGGTACATCCCGGGCGGGCGGACGGCGACGACGCTGACCATGGGCGCGGTGCGCCACCCTCTGCGGTCGTTCACCTTCTTCGACGCGATCGCGACCTCCTCCTGGGCCATCTACTCCGCCCTGATCGGCTACTTCGGCGGCATGGCCTTCGAGAACGACCCGATCAAGGGACTCCTGCTCGGCCTCGGCATCGCATTGTCGATCACCGCGATCGTCGAAGGGGTCCGTTTCATCAGGAAGAAGCGAGCCGCTACTCAGGATTCGGCCGAGCGACTCCCTGTAGACACGTCCGTTTGACCCTTTTTGGCGACTATCCAGGTGAGAGGAGCGTTTCATGACTGTGCTGGCCGCGGCGATCGCCCTGATCGGCTCGCTGTTCTTCGCGCTCGGTGCGGCACTCCAGCAGTTCGAAGCACTCGGCTCCGGCAAGACCCGCCTCCGTACGCTGATCAAGCGGCCGCGGTGGGTCTTCGGCGGGGTCTCCATCGTCGCGGGCGGCGGCCTGCACATCGTCGCGCTGGGTCTCGGCCCGCTGACGATCGTGCAGCCGATGGGCGTGGCCAGCCTGCTGTTCGCGCTGCCGCTCGCGGCGGCGCTGCACGGGCGCAGGCCCTCCCGCGCAGAGCTGGGCTCGGCCGCCGTCGTGGCGATCGGGCTGATCGGCCTGGTACTCCTGGTTCCCCCATCGACCGGCCCCTCGTACCTGAGCCTCCAGGAGGTGGCGACCTTGCTCGCCGTCTCCGGGATCGCCGCGGTGCTGCTCTGGGCCGGTGCCAGGATCGCCTCCCCCGCCGGTCGCGCCGCCCTGCTCGCCACCAGTGCCGGAGTTCTCTACGGTGCCACGGCCACCCTCGTGAGGGTGCTCGCGGACACCTTCGGGGAACAGGGCTGGAACTGGTGGTACCTGCTCGCACTGCCCGTCCCCGCGCTGCTCGCCCTGATGCTCCTGCAGCGCGCCTACGCCGTAGGCCACTTCGGCGTCTCCTTCGCCTCGCTGCAGATCGCCGACCCGCTCACCGCGGTGGCCTTCGGCGCCCTGCTGCTCGGCGAACCTCTGCCCACCGGCGTTGCCCCCATCGCCGCCGCCGCGCTCACCGCGGCCGGAACCGTGGCACTTGCCCGTACCACCCCCTTGGAAAGGTCCGCCTGACATGGCCATGCCCCTGCCGACCCGCACTCCCGAGCTTCACCCCGTCGCCGACCGTCCCCGCCGGATCCTGATCTCCACCGACACGTATCCCCCCGACGTGAACGGCACAGCGGTCTTCACCTACCGCCTGGCCACCGGCCTGGCGGAGCGCGGCAACGAGGTCCACGTGATCTGCCAGTCGGACGAGGGCCCGGCCAAGGCGGACGTGGTCGACGGGGTCATCGTGCACCGGCTGCGCTCGGCGCCGCTGCTGGTCCACCCCACCATGCGGGTGACGGTCCCGACCCGGCTCGACCGGCTCGTCGAGGCCATCGACCCGGACGTTCTGCACTCCCAGGGCCACTTCGTGGTCGGCCGGGCGGCCATCAACGCCGCCCGCCGCCGCGGGGTGCCGGTCGTGGCGACCAACCACTTCATGCCCGACAACCTCTTCCAGTTCGGGCACGTGCCCGCGCGGCTGCGGGCCAAGGCCGGGCAACTGGCCTG
The DNA here is from genome assembly GCF_042740555.1 of Nonomuraea sp. NPDC059007. Classification (NCBI taxonomy): domain Bacteria; kingdom Bacillati; phylum Actinomycetota; class Actinomycetes; order Streptosporangiales; family Streptosporangiaceae; genus Nonomuraea; species Nonomuraea sp. NPDC059007. The sequence continues at coordinate 44,197 of NZ_JBHYJD010000012.1, forward strand.
GCGTGACTTCCGCCGCATCTTCAACCGCGCCCAGCGGGTCACCACGCCTACGCCGCTGGCCGCCAAGCTGCTGGCCGACCAGGGCTTCGCCGGCGAGGTCGAGCCGGTCTCGTGCGGCATCGACCTGACCCGCTTCCACCCGCACACCGAGCCCAAGCAGTGGGCGCGCAAGATGTTCGGGCTGCCCGACCGCAACACCGTGCTGTTCGTGGGCCGCCTCGACGAGGAGAAGCGGCTCGACGACCTCGTGCGGGCGCTGCCGTACGTGCTGAACGAGACCGACGCGCAACTCGCCTTCGTCGGCCGCGGCAACCAGCGCGAGGTGCTGGAGCAGTTGGCCAAGCGGATCGGGGTGGCCGACCGGGTGTTCATGCTCGGGTTCGTGCCCGACGAGCAGATGCCGCAGGCCTTCGCCGCCGCCGACGCCTTCGCCATGCCGAGCATCGCCGAACTGCAGAGCATCGCGACGCTGGAGGCCATGGCCAGCGGGCTGCCCGTGGTCGTCGCCGACGCGATGGCGCTGCCGCACCTCGTCGACGAGAACGGCTTCCTGTTCCCGCCCCGCGACGTCATCGCGCTCGCCAAGCACCTGACGACGCTGCTCACCGACGACGCGCTGCGCGAGCGCATGGGCAAGGCCAGCCGCGAGCTCGCCCTCACCCACGACCACCAGAACTCCCTTGCCCGGTTCGAGCAGATTTATGATGAGGTGGCGCGATGATCTGGGGTGCCGTCGCCGGTGCGCTGGTCGCTGTGTTCTCGCTGGGCTACGCCCAGCTCGCGCTGCCCGAGCAGCCTCTCCTCAGTGACTACGCGCTGGTCTCCGGCGGGCTGGTGCCGGTCGTGGCCGGCATGCTCGGGCTCGCCGCCACCTGCGTCTTCCTCGCGTACGGCCTGGCGGTCCGCGAGCCCGCGCGCACCGCGGCCACCCGGGTCCTGCTGCTGGCCGGTGCCGCCGGTCTCATGCTCAGCGCCGTCTTCCCCACCGACCCCGCGGGCGTCGCGGTCAAGTCGCTGACCGGGGAGATCCACCGCTGGTCGGCGGCGGTCGTCTTCACCACGCTGCCGGTGGCCGGATGGATGCTGGCCCGCGCCCGCGGCGCGCTGCCCCGCTGGAACGCGGTGCGGGCCCTGGCGGTGACCTCGGCGATCACGCTGGTGGTCTACCTGGCGACGCACCCCGCCTCGTTCCTGTCCCCGCTGATCAACGGCGGCGCCTACTACGGGCTGCTGGAGCGGGCGCTCGTGCTGGCCGAGATCGTGCTCCTGGTCATGATGGCCATCGCCGCCCTCAGGGAACACCGCCACCCGGACACCACCGCCGTCCCCGCACCGGACACCGTCCCGGACGCCGTGCCCGGCAACGTCTCCGACCCCGTGCCGGGCACCGGGCGTACGGAGCACCTGGCCGCCTAGCGCAAATACCCCCTTGACCACGGGGAGGCGCCTGCCTCTCCCCTTGGTCATGGGGGTGTTTGTCCTCCGCGACCCTTCGACGGGCGTCGAAGCGAATCGGACCTAGGCTCGGACCATGCTCATCACCCGATACGCGCAGGCCACGGCCGTACTGGAAGACAGCGGCGTCGTGCCGCCCCCGGTCCCGCAGGACGCCGCGCCCGGCACGCTCGCGTGGCTGCGGGCGCAGGTGTCGCGCTTCGCCTCCGGCCCCGTGCACGCCGAGCGCCGCCGGGCCGTCGTCGAGCTGCTGGCCGCGTACGATCCGGCCGAGCTGCGGGTACGGGCCAGGGCGCTGGCGGGCGTACCGGCCGACGAAGTGGCGGCCAGGAGTTTCGGGGTCGGTCAGGTGGCGGCGGTGGCCGCGGCGGCGAGCGGCTACCTCACCGGGGAGACGAGCCCCGAGGCCGATGCCGCGGTCCGGGAGCTGCTGCCGCTCGGCATCCCGATGATCACCGTGCTGCTGCAGGCGCACGCCTCCACCGCCGCCCTCATCGCGAACGCGCTGGCCCACGAGGACGGCGTCACGCCCGTCGAGGACCTGCTGCACGAGACGCTCCGCCACGACCCGCCACTGAAGCGCACCCGCCGGGTCGGGGTGGAGATCGACCTGGTGGCCGCCAACCGCGACCCCGACGTCTTCCCCGACCCGGACCGCTTCGACCCGTCCCGCGGGCGTACCCCGCACCTCACGTTCGGCCACGGCGTGCGCCCCTGCCCGGCCGCCGGGCACGCCCTGGCCATCGCCGCCGGCTACCTCGAAGGGAAGCGCTCATGACCGCGAACGAATCGGCGGGCCAGGTGTTCGGCCGCCTGCACGTGCCGGGGCGGCCGTTGCTGCTGCCGAACGCCTGGGACTATGGGTCGGCGTCCGCGCTGGCCGCGGAGGGCTACCCGGCGATCGGGACGACGAGCCTGGGTGTCGCGGCGGTGCACGGCAGGCCGGACGCCGCCGGCGCCACGAAGCAGGAGACGATCGCGCTGGCCAAGGCCATGGTCGGGCTCGGCGTGCTGGTGACCGTGGACATCGAGGGCGGGTTCAGCGACGACCCCGCCGAGGTGGCCGCGCTGGTCGCGGAGCTGGGGCGAGCCGGGGTGGCGGGCGTCAACCTGGAGGACGGACGGCCCGACGGCACGCTCAGGGACACCGCGCACCACCAGGAGATCATCGAGGCGGCGCTCGGCCACGGCGTGTTCGTCAACGCCCGTACCGACGCGCACTGGCTCAGGACCGGCGACGACGCCATTGAGCGGGTCAAGGCGTACGAGCGGGCCGACGGCGTCTTCGTCCCCGGCCTGACGGACCCGGCGCGGATCGCGGAGATCGTCAGGAGCACGAGCCGGCCGGTCAACGTGCTCTACGGCCCGCCGATGGAGGCGCTGGCCGAGGCGGGGGTGGCGCGGGTCAGCACGGGTTCGCTGCTGTACCGGGCGTCGTTGCGCGGGATGCTGGCCGTACTGGGAGATGAACGGCGGGCGATGCCGACCTACGAGCAGATCGCCGCGATGCTCCCGCAACCCCGATAATCGAGGCATGCGCTTCCAGATCCTTGGCCCGGCCAAGGTCCAGGCCGAGGACGGGCGGGAGGTCGTGCTCGGTGGCCCGCGGGTGCGGGCGCTGCTCGTCCTCCTCGCGTTGCGGGCCGGGCGCATCGTCCCCGCTGAGCAGCTCGTCGACGACCTGTACGGCACCCGCCCCCCGGAAGGCATCTCCAACGCCCTGCAGTCGCAGGTGTCGCGGCTGCGCAGGGCGCTGGGCAAGGACCTGGTGGAGTTCCATCCGGCCGGCTACCGCCTGGCGGCCGACCCGTCGCAGGTCGACGCGCACCGGTTCGAGAAGCTGGCCGCCGACGGCAGGCAGGCGCTCGGCTCGGGTGACGCCCGCACCGCCGCCGCCGTGCTCCGCGAGGCCCTTGACCTGTGGCACGGCGCTCCGCTGAGCGACGCCCCGCTGGCCGGGGCGGCCGCCGCCCGGCTGGAGGAGTTGCGCCTGGCGGCCGTGGAGGACCGCGTCCAGGCTGATCTGGCGCTCGGCCGCCACCGCGACCTGGTCGCCGAGCTGCGCCAGCTCATCACCGCCCACCCGCTGCGTGAACGGCTGCGCGCCCAGCTCATGCGCGCCCTGTACGGCAGCGGCCGCCAGGCCGAGGCGCTGACCGCCTACGAGGAAGGCCGCCGCATCCTCGACGAGGAGCTCGGTGTGGAGCCCGGCGCCGAGATGACCGCGGCGCACCTGGCGGTCCTGCGCGCCGACCCGGCCCTGGGCGGCGCGCAGGAGGGCGTGACCAGGCTCGGCCTGCGCTCGCAGCTGACCAGCTTCGTCGGCCGGGCCGACGACCTGGAGCGGCTGGGCACCCTGCTCGACTCGGCCAGGCTGGTGACGCTGATCGGCCCCGGCGGCGCGGGCAAGACGCGGCTGGCCACCGAGGCGGCCGAGCGTACGCCCGGCGACGTCTGCTTCGTGGAGCTGGCCCCGGTGGCCGACGCCACCGGCCTGGTGCGCGCGGTGCTGGCGGCGCTGGGCATCAGGGACGCGCCGGTCGCCGGGCCCGGCCGCCCCGCCCCCGCGCCCCGCGAGCGGCTGGTGGCGGCGCTGGCCGACAGGAAGCTGCTGCTCGTCCTGGACAACTGCGAGCACCTGGTGGCCGCCGCGGCGGAGCTGGCCGACGAGCTGCTGGCCGTCTGCCCCGCCCTGCGGGTGCTGGCCACGAGCCGGGAGGCGCTGGCCATCACCGGCGAGTCGCTCGTGCCCGTGCCGCCGCTGCGCCTGCCGCCGCCCGGAGTGCCCGACCCGCTGGACTATCCGGCGGTGCGGTTGTTCGCCGACCGGGCGGCGGCCGTACGGCAGGACTTCGCCGTGGAGGGCGCGGACCTGGAGCTGATCGTGGGGATCTGCCGGGCGCTCGACGGCCTGCCGCTGGCCATCGAGCTGGCCGCGGCCCGGCTGCGTACGCTGACGCTGGCCGACGTGGCGGAACGGCTCGGCGACCGCTTCCGGCTGCTGACCCGCGGCAGCCGTACCGCGTTGCCCAGGCACCAGACGCTGCGCGCGGTCGTCGACTGGAGCTGGGACCTGCTCGACGCCGGCGAGCAGCGGCTGGCGCGCAGGCTGACGGTGTTCGTGGGCGGCGGCCGGGTGGAGGCGGCGGAGCGGGTGTCAGGCGGCGGGCCCGGCACCGAGGACGTGCTGACCTCGCTGGCGGAGAAGTCGCTGGTCGAGCTGGTCGACGGCCGCTTCCGCATGCTGGAGACGATCCGCGCGTACGGCGCCGAGCGGCTGGCCGAGGCGGGCGAGCTGGACGCCACGCTGGCCGCGCACGCCGCCTACTGCCTGGAGCTGGCGACCGAGGCCGACGCCCGGCTGCGTACCCGCGATCAGTTGCCGTGGCTGGCGCGCCTGGACGAGGAGAGCGACGACCTGCACGCGGCGATCCGCTGGGTGGGCGAGACGGGACAGATCGAGCTGGCGCTGCGGCTGATCTCCCGGATGTCCTGCTACTGGTGGATGCGCGGGCACCGGGTGGTCAGCGCGCAGCTCGCCAACCTGGTGCTCGACACGATGGGCGAGCGGCCGCCCGAGGGTCTTGAGGAGGAGTACGCGGCGTGTGTGCTGACCGCCTCGGCCGACGGCCGCGCCTCCGCGGACCTGGCGCGCCGCCGTGAGCTGCTCGCGGCCGGGTTGTACGAGTACCGGCTGCCGTTCCGGGTCGAGTTCCTGACCATGCTGATGCCGCTGTTCACCGGACCGCCGGCGGGCTACCGGCCGGCGGACGTGGCGCCGCCGCCCGGGATGCTGCTCTCGCCGTGGACGCGGGCGCTGACGTCGCTGGGCACCGCCTTCGTCCACCACGCCTACGACCAGCTGGACGAGGCCGCGGAGCGGTTCGAGCAGGCGCTGGCCGACTTCACCGCCATCGGCGAACGCTGGGGCTGCATGCTGGCGCTGGGCGGGCTCCAGGACCTGCGCTTCGAACGCCGCGACTACGCGGGCGCGATCGCGCTGGCCGACCGGGCGATGGCGCTGTCGCAGGAGCTGGGCGCGAGCGCCGACGCCGCCGAGAACCTGTGCCGCCGCACCGACAGCGTCCTGTGCCTCGGCGATCTGGACGAGGCCGAGGCGGGCTACCTGCGCGCCGCCGAGCAGGCCCGCAGGATCGGCGCGCCGGACACGCTGGCGTGGGCGCACTTCGGGCTGGGCGAGGTGGCCGCGAAGCGCGGGCGGGCCGAGGCGGCCCGCGCCTACCTGGAGCAGGCGCTGACCGAGTGCCCGGAAGGCTGGTACGCCGTCGTGGACACGCGGGCCCGCATCCACCTCGCGCTCGGCCGGCTCGACCTGGCCGCCGGCGACACGGACGCGGCGTGGGACCGCTTCGCCACGGCTCTGGGCGAAGCGCAGCGCACGTTCAAGCAACTGTCACGGCCCGCGATCGACGGCCTGGCCGCGACCGCCGAGGCGCGCGGCGACGGCGAGATCGCGAAGCTGCTGCGCACGCTCACGCCGCGCGAGGCGCTGGAGCTCGCGGAGAAACCGTCAGCCACCGGTCAGTGACCGGTCAGCGCCGCCGCCCAGGGTGGGCGGCATGCGCAGTAAATGGGCCTGCCTGGCGATCGCCTGCCTCGCCACGCTCCTCCTCTCCCTCGATCTGACCGTCCTGCACCTCGCCCTGCCGAGGCTGGTCGCCGACCTCGGCGCCTCCCCGACGCAGTTGCTGTGGATCGGCGACATGTACGGCTTCGCGCTCGCCGGCCTGCTCATCACCATGGGCAACCTCGGCGACCGGATCGGACGCAAGCGGCTGCTCCTCATCGGCGCCGTGGCGTTCAGCGCCGCCTCCGTCGTCACCGCCTACGCCCCCAGCGCCGAGCTTCTCATCGCGGCCAGGGCGCTGCTCGGTGTCGCGGCGGCCACGATCATGCCGTCCACCCTGTCGATCATCCGCAACGTCTTCACCGAGCCCGGCGAGCGCACCACCGCGATCGGCATCTGGAGCTCGATGAGCGCGGCCGGGTTCGCGATCGGGCCGGTCGTGGGCGGCGTCCTGCTCGACCACTTCTGGTGGGGATCGGTCTTCCTGATCAACCTGCCGATCATGGCCGTCGTGCTCGTCGGCGGCTACCTCGTGCTGCCGGAGTCGCGCAACCCGGACGCGGGCCGGATCGACGTGCTGAGCGTCGTGCTGTCCTTCGCCGGCGTGGTCGCCGTCATCTACGCGGTGAAGGAGGCGGCGCACAACGGTCTCGGCGCCCCCGACGTCCTCGCGGCCGGCGTGCTCGGAGCCGCGGCGCTGGTGGTGTTCGCACGGCGCCAGACGCGGCTGGCCCATCCGCTCATCGACGTGCGGCTGTTCGCCAAGCGCGCCTTCAGCGCCTCCATCGGCACGAACCTGCTGGCCATCTTCACGATGATGGCGATGTCGCTCATGTTCGCCTGGTACCTGCAGCTCGTCATCGGCTGGTCGCCGCTCCAGGCGGGCCTGGCCGGCCTGCCCGGCGGCCTGTCCGGCGCCGTCGGCGGCATGGTCGCCGCGCCGCTCATCCGGGTCATGGGCCGCAACGGCGTGGTCGCGCTCGGACTGGCCATGAACGCCGTGTCCTTCGCCTGGTACGCCACGCTCGGAACCGACCTGAACTACTTCTACCTGCTGGTTCCCATGGTCATCGGCGGCATCGGGATCGGGCTCACGTTCACCGTGAACAACGACAACGTGCTGGCCACCGCGCCCAAGCAGCGCGCCGGGGCCGCGGCGGCCATCTCCGAGACCGCCTTCGAACTCGGCGGCGCGCTCGGCATCGCCGTCCTCGGCACGGTCCTGACCAGCACCTACCGCGCCAACATGACCTATCCGGACCCGGCCGCCCGCGAGTCGATCACCGACGCGATCAACCTGGCGAGCACGTTGCCCGCCGAGCGGGCCGGTGAGCTGATCGGCGCGGCGGAGCGCGCGTTCGTGGCCGGGATGCAGACGACCTCGGTGGTCACCGCCGCCATCCTGGTGGTCGTCGCGGGGCTCGCGCTGGCCGGGCTGCGCGGGGTGCCCAAGGTCATCACCGACGCTGAAGAACCTGCCCACCGGTGACCGCGGGCTCCGGCTGGGGGCGGAGGCTGCGCAGCCGTACCAGGACCAGGAGGGCGGCCAGGCCGGTCATGAGCGGCGGCACCACGAAGGCGAGGGCGGGGCCGGCCTGGTCGACCAGCTGACCGGCCACCGAGGCGCCGGTCGCGATGCCGAGGCCGATGGCGCCGTTGAGCCAGGTGAACGACTCGGTACGCACGTCCGCCGGGACCAGGTCGTCGATGATCGTGTAGCCGGTGATCACCACGGGGGCGATCACCAGGCCGGCGAGGGCGGCGGCGCCGTACGTCATGGGGATGGAGCCCGCGAACGTGAGCGCGGTGGTCGCGACGGCCAGCAGCGCCAGGCCGGCCACCAGCCGGACGCGCGCGGTGACCTTCCAGCGGACGGCGCCGTAGAGCAGCCCGCCCATCACGCTCGCGGCGGAGAACGTCCCGTAGATCGGGCCGGCCAGCGCGGGCTCGCCCAGCGCGGCCGTCAGCGACGTGATGCCGACCTGCAGCGAGCCGAAGACGGAACCCATGGCGAGAAAGGCGAGCGCCAGCGGCGCGACGCCGCGCAGCCGCAGCACCCCGCCGGTGGCCCGCACCCGGACCGGCATCGGCTCGGGCAGCGCGGTCCGCACGCTCGCGAACACGACGGTCCCGGCCACGATCAGCACCAGCGCGCCCAGCAGGGCCACGACCGGCGAGAACCCCGTGGACAGCCCCACCAGCAGGACGGGAGCGAGCGTGAAGGTCAGCTCATCGGTGATCGACTCGACCGCGAAGGCCGTGTTCAGCTTCCCAGAACCACCCAGCCGGTGCGCCCAGCGCGCCCTGACCATGGCCCCGACCTGCGGTACCGACGCTCCCGCCAGCGCGGCGGTGAGCACGAGGAACGGCACCGCCGCCCGCCCGGAAGCCAGCGCGAGCAGCGCCCCGAGCGCCAGCCCGTGAACGGCGATCTGCGGCAGCAGCACCCTGCGCTGGCCGTAGCGGTCGGCGAGCCGGCCGGTCTGCGGCCCCACCAGCGCCTGTGACACCGCGGCGGCCGCGGCGGCGATCCCGGCCGCGCCGTAGGAGCCGGTGGACCACTGCACGAGCAGCAGCACACCCATCTGCAGCATCGCGTACGGCAGGCGGGCCACCAACGCGGGCGCCAGGAACCGCCAGGCGCCAGGGGTGGCCAGCACGTTCAGGTAGGACCTCATCTGGTCTCCGTCCAGGTCATGACGGAGCCTCCCGGGAGCGCACCGTCGTGGTGGGCTTCGACCGGGGTGATACCGACGTGGTTCAGTCGGCCGCCGAGCGGTCTAACAGTGACCTATAACGCCGGATGATCCCCCTTTATTGCCCCTTGACGGGTGCCCTTGAACACACCCATCCCCCGCCACCAACCCCACCTCGCCAACCCGGCTCCACCGAACCTGGAAAGAGACCTGTGTGGGAAGGGGCGCGGGCGAAGGGGGTGCTGGGGGCCGTGCGTGGGCCCGTGGCGGCGGTGTCAGGTGATGGCGGGGACGGAGGGGCAGGTGCGGGTGATGCGGGGCGACAGGGCGTCGAGGCGCCCGCCGATCAGCCGCGCGAGGCCCTCGATGGCCTGGATGCCCCGTCCCTCCCCCGGCTGCAGGTCCGTCTGCACGGCCAGCAACAGGTCACGCCCCGGCCCGTGGATCCGGCCGTAACTGGTGACCGCCCAGGTGTTGTGCACGAAGGGCCGGGGAGTCCACCCGTTCTTCAACGCCACCCGGTCCCCGGGCCGCGCGGCGGCGCTGACCCCCCAAGCCTGATCGGCCTGCACGCGGCTCATCAGCCCGAGGATGTGCGCCCGATGGGCGGCCGACAGTCCCGCGCCCCCCTTGACCAGCAGCCGCAGCAGCCGGATGCGGTCGGCCGGGCTGGTGTTGGTCCCGCCCCAGTACCGGCTGGGCCCCGGGGTGGTCTCGCGCAACCCCATCCGCCGGTAGAAGTTCCCCATCCCGTATCCCGCGCCGACCCGCCACCACAGCGCGTCGGCGGCGTGGTTGTCACTCTCCCGGATCATCCGGGCCGCCAGGTCGCTCTCCGCGGCGCTGAGCCGCCCCCGCCGCAGCATCAGCGCCGTCAGGATGTCCACCTTGCTGCCGCTGGCGGTGATCATGCCGCTCTCGTGCTCTCGGTACGACAGCCGCAGCCCGCTGACCAGCTCGTGCGCGCTGTAGACGATCCGTCCGGGCTGCCGGGTCAGATACCGGTCGAGATCCCGCTGAAGCCGTCCTCGCGCCGCCGCCCCACCCACCGGATCCGGATATTTCAGTACACAGGCGGGGTTGGCCACGTGCACATGCGGCGCGAACGGCGCCACCGCACCCCCGCCACCACACCCCGCCACGCCCGCGACGACCCCACCGATGACAGCCGATCGCCACCCAGCACGCATGCCCGTCCCCCCGGAACACGACCTCGCCCCGGGGGTGGCGATCTTCCCATTACAGGATGATCTCTGCCCACCACCTCAACAGGTCACACGCCCCGATATCCGGGAAAGGGCACCAACCAGCCCTAATATCGGGCGGGGGTTCGTCAGGCGGCGAGGTGTTCGCGGAGGAAGGCCGCCACCTCGGCCACCGCCTGTCCCACGTACGGCTCGCGGTCGTACAGGTCCACGTGCTCCTTGGCATCCAGCCAGACCAGCTTCTTGGGCTCGTCCAGCCGCCGATAGACCTCCTCGGCCCCTTCGGGCGAGCAGAACCGGTCGATCACCCCGTGCACGATCAGCGCCGGTTTCGGGGACAGGAAGTCGGCGCCCATCATGTTGTCCATGGTGATCAGCTCGCGGATGCTCGCCCTGGTCACCTCGTTCTTCCAGGACGCCGCCGCGCCGCGGGAGGTCCCGTAGTAGGCGAACGGCTCGTCGCCCGGCATCGCCGCCTCCCCGTCCGCGGACACTGCGGGCACGTACTCGACCGCGCCACCGAGGTCCTGACGCTCCAGCACGCCGGTGAACCCGTCCAGCGCGCCCTGGTAATCCATGCCGGTCCGCATCGCGTACGGATTGTTGTACGCCCCCGCGACCCCGGCGAAAGCCTTAACCCTGGGATCAAAAGCAGCAAATTTCAGGGCATATCCGCCGCCCAGGCAGATGCCCACCGCCGCGATCCGCTCCGGATCCACCTCCGGCCGCGACCGCAGCAGCGACACCGCCGCCCGCAGGTCGTGCAGCTTGCCCTGCACGTCCTCATGCCGCCGGGGCTCGCCTCCCGACTCCCCCCAGCACCGGTGGTCGAAGGCCAGCGTGACGAACCCCTCGGCGGCCAGCCGTTCGGCGTAAAGCCCGGTCACCTGCTCACGCACGCCGGTGAAGGGGCCGGTCAGCACGACGGCCGGCCGTACCCCGGAGCCTGGGGGGACTCGCAGGTCGCCGGCCAGCACGATCCCGTCGGCGGAGAACTCCACTCTCATGCCCCAAGTCTGGGCGGCCGTGGGCCCGGGTGTCCACGGCCGCGCGCGGGACTCAGGAGTCGAAGCCCAGGCCCATCCTGTCGAGCGTGCGCAACCACAGGTTGCGCTTGCCCTGGTGGAGGTCGGCACGGGCGATCGACCACCGGGTGAACTGGATCACCCCCGACCGGACCGGCTCCGGCGGGAACGGCACCGGCTTCTCCTTGACCATCCGCAACTCGGTCCGCTCGGTACGCTCGCCCGACAGCAGGTCGAGCATGACGTTCGCGCCGAAGCGGGTGGCGCCCACGCCCATGCCGGTGTAGCCGACGGCGTAGGCCAGCCGGCCGCCGTGGGCCTGGCCGAAGAAGGCGGAGAAGCGGCTGCAGGTGTCGATGACGCCGCCCCACCGGTGGGTGAAGCGCAGGCCGGACAGCTGCGGGAAGGTGTCGTAGAAGTGCCCGGCCAGCTTGACGAACGTCTCGTCGCGCTGGTCGTACTCGGGCTTGAGGCGGCCGCCGTTGTAGTACACGGCGTCGTAGCCGCCCCACAGGATGCGGTTGTCGTCGCTCAGCCGGTAGTAGTGGAACTGGTTGGCCGAGTCGCCGACGCCCTGCCGGTTCTCCCAGCCCACCGAGGCGAGCTGGGCGGGTGACATGGGCTCGGTCATGAGCGCATAGTCGTAGACCGGCACGACGAAGTGCTTGAGCCGGCGCAGCAGCGGCGGGAAGACGCCGGTGCCGAGCGCGACCTTGGGCGCGGCGGCGCTGCCGTGCGGGGTGCGCAACGTCATGGTGACGCCGTCGTCGTCGAGTGCCCGGACCGGCGAGCGCTCGTAGATCCTGACGCCGAGCTTGAGGCAGGCCGCGCGCAGCCCGAAGGCCAGCTTGGCCGGGTCGAGCATGGCGCAGCCGCTGCGCTCCCACAGCCCGCCCAGGTAGGTGGGCGAGTCGACCTCGGCCCGCACCTGCTCCCGGTCCAGGGGCACGTAGTCGAGCCCGAGGTCGGAGATCAGGTCCAGGTGCTCGTTGAGGTCGTCGAGCTGCCACGGCTCGGTGGCCACGTGCAGTTCACCGGTGCGTTCGAAGGAGCAGTCGATGTCGTAGCGGCGCAGGGTCGCCTCGATCTCGTCGAGGTTCTCCACGCCCATGTTCTCGAGCCGCTCGATGTCCTCGGGCCAGCGCTCCAGCCCGTTGGCCAGCCCGTGTGTGAGGGTCGCCATGCAGAACCCGCCGTTGCGGCCGGTGGCCGCCCAGCCGATCCTGCGGCCTTCCAGCAGGACGACGTCCTGGGAGGGGTCGCGTTCCTTGGCCATCAGGGCGGTCCACAACCCCGAGAACCCCCCGCCGACGACGACGAGGTCGGCGGTCGTCTGTCCGAAGAGCCGCGGTTGCGGCTCAGGTCTGGCCGGACTGTCCAGCCAGTACGGCTTGCGCTCCGCATCAGCAAGCGCCTTCAGCGGATCCACAAATCCCACTTCCCTACGAAGTTAGTGTGAAATACGAAATTGCGGGATCTTATGAGTGATCACGCACGGGTTCCCCCCGCCGAAATCCGATCTCGCCTCCCTGTTCTTTGTCGTTCTTGTATGCCAAACCCCCCGCCGACCGGCGGGGGGAAGGTCGGATTTCTCAGGTACGGCGCCGCCGAGCCGAGACGAAGTTGGCCACGGCGATCAGCACTCCGACACCAAAGATCAGCGTACCCATGACGTTAACCTGCGGCGGGATGCCGGTCTTCACCGACCCGACGATCCACAGCGGGAACGTGATGGTCGAGCCGTTGACGAAGCTCGTCACCACGTAGTCGTCGACCGACAGCGCGAAGGCCAGCATCGCCCCCGCCGCGACACCCGGCATGATCGCCGGAAGCGTCACCTGCCGGAAGGTACCCCACGGCGTGGCGCCGAGGTCCCTGGCCGCTTCCTCAAGCGAGGGGTCGAGCGTGACCACTCTGGCCCGTACGGTCACCGTCACGAACGACAGCGAGAACAGCACGTGCGCGATGATGATCGTGACGGAGTCGCGCGGCATGTTCGCCGAGACGAACAGCGACAGCAGCGAGGAGCCCATGACCAGCTCCGGCGTCGAGATCGCGACGAAGACCAGGAAGTTGGTGACGCCCTTGCCACGGAACCGGAAGCGGCCGAGCGCGAGGCCCAGCATCGTGCCGATGACCGCGGTCACCACGGTGCTGGCGACCGCGATCACCAGCGAGTTGATCAGCGCGGTGGACAGGTCCGAGATCGAGAAGAGCTCCTGATACCAGCGCAGCGTGAAGCCCTGCCAGCTGGTGTTGGACTTGCTCTTCTTGTCGTTGAACCCGAAGAGGATCATCACGGCGATCGGCGCGGACAGCCAGACGATGATCAGCCAGGTGTAGGCGTGGAGGAGGCGGTCGCCCAGACGGTTCGTTCTCATCGGTTGGCCGCCGCTTCCAGAACGTTCTCCGTGCCCAGCGCCTTGGCGTAGATGAAGATGCCCACCAGCAGCACCGCCATCAGCGTGAACGACAGCGCCGACGCCGACGGGTAGGCCAGGTTCGTCAGGTACTCGGTCTGGATGACGTTGCCGATCATCGTGTTCGAGGTGCCGCCGAGGATCTGGGCGTTGACCGGGTCGGCCGTGGCGGGCACGAACGTCATCAGCACCCCGGCGAACACTCCGGGCAGCGACAGGGGCAGTACCACCCTGCGGAAGGCGGCCAGGCGGGTCGCGTACAGGTCCTGGGCCGCCTCGATCACGCGCGGATCCACGCGCTCCAGAGCGACGTAGATCGGCAGGATCATGAACGGCAGCCAGTTGTACGTCAGCCCCGCCACCACCGAGAAGGTCGTGGCCAGCACGTGGAAACCGGCGGGCAGCAGCCCCCAGCCCTTCAGCGTGCCGAGCAGGATGCCGTCGTCGGCCAGCAGGAAGCCCCACGAGATCGTGCGCAGCACGAACGAGACGAAGAACGGCAGCAGGAGCAGGAACAGGTAGGTGGACTTGCGCGTACCGCCCTTGAAGGCGATGAAGTACGCCACCGGGTAGCCGATCACCAGCATCGCGACGGTGGCCATGGCCCCGTAGGCGAACGAGCGGGCCAGCTGGGTGCTGTAGCGGCTCAGGGCGTCGGTGTAGTTGGAGAAGGCGAAGGTCTGGACGAAGCCGTCGATGTTGTTGCCGGTGGTCGTCGAGACCGAGGCCATCGCCGCCAGCGGCACCACCAGGAAGATCCCTAGCCATAGCCAGCTCGGCAGTGCGAGCAGGTAGGGGGTAAGCCGGCCTTTCATGCCTAGGCCTGGGTGACGGTCTGGAAGATGCGGTTGAACACCTGCTCGGTCTTGGTGGTGAGCTGGGTGTAACCGCGCAGCTTGGAGTAGTCGCCCTCGGTCGGGAAGATCAGCGGGCTGTTGACCAGCGTCTCCAGATCCGTCTTCTCCTTGCCCTGCAGCGTCGCCACCTTCGCCTTGAGGATGTCGTGCGCCGCGGGGACCGGGGTGACGAACTGGATGAACTCCTCCAGCTCGGCGGCGATCTCCGGCTTGTAGAACCAGTCCATCAGCGTGATCGCGTCGATCGGGTTGGCCGCGCCCTTGGGAATGAGCATGTTGTCGGTCCAGATCGTGCCGCCCTCCCCCGGCACCACGAACTTGACCGGCTCACCCGCGAGCTGGCGCTGGAACACATCGCCCGACCAGGCCATCGTCAGCCACACGTCACCCTTGGAGACGGCGTCGATGTAGTCCTGGTCGTAGTACTTGCGCACCAGCCCGGCGTCGCGCTGCTCCTTGAGCTTGGCGCCGGCCTTCTCCCAGTCGGCCTGCGTCGACTTCTCCGGGTCGATGCCCAGCGCGAACATGCCGAAGTTGCCGATCTCCTGGGCGTCGCGCATCATCCCGACGCGGCCCTTGTACTTGGGATCGAACAACGCGTTGATGCTGGTGATGTCGTCCTTGACGTACTTGGTGTTGTAGGCGATCCCCGTGATGCCCGAGGTGTAGGGCACGGTGTAGACGTTGCCCGGATCGTAGGCGCGGTCCTTGTACTTGGCGCCCGCGTTGGCGTTGAAGTTCGGCAGCTTCGACTGGTCCAGCTGGACCACGTAGCCCAGCTCGATCATGTGCTGGAGCTGGATGCCGTTCGTCATGACCACGATGTCGTAGCCGAGCGACTGGCCCGCCCTGAGCACCGGGTCGACCTTGCCGAAGAAGGAGGCGTTCTCGTCGATGACCTCTTTGTACTCGTAAGAGATACCGGTCGCCTTCTTGAACTCCTCCAGCGGCTTCTTGTCCTCGGGCATGTACTCGGGCCAGTTGGCGAAGACGACCTTGCCGGTCTTCTTCTGCTTGGCCCAATAGTCCTGGACCGCGTCCGGCTTGGCCGGGGCCTGCTTCTGACCCTGCACACCGCAGGCGGCCAGCATCAGCCCGGTGGCCGACAGCCCGGCGAGCCGCAACGCCTCACGCCGGGTGCGGGTCTGCGTCATCCCACGCAGAAGGGCGATCTTGTTCACGGGGTCCATGGCCTTCAACTTCCAATCACATATGAGTGCTGCGGCTGCCACGACAGCCAGACCGAGTCACCCCGCTCGGCCGTGGTAGTGGAGTCGTGCGCGTTCTGCTGGAATACCGTGACCTCGGCCCCGTCGGCGAGGGCCACGGCGTAACTGTTGTAGGTACCGAGGTAGACCACTTCGGCGACCGTGCCCGGCACCGCGCTGACCTGGCCGTTCGGCTCAGCGGTGTCGATGGTGATCTTCTCCGGGCGTACGGTGACCGAAACGTCGCCGTCCTGGCCCGGAACCAGGACCCGGCCACCGCCGATGGGCAGCACGCCGGCGGCAGCCGTACCAGCGAGAAGGTTGGATGTGCCGATGAAGCCGGCGACGAACTGCGTCGCCGGGCGCTCATAGATCTCACGCGGGCCGGCGAGCTGCTCCACGAGGCCGTCGTTCATGACGGCGATGCGGTCGCTCATCGTCAGCGCCTCGTTCTGGTCGTGCGTGACGTAGACGAAGGTGATGCCGACCTCGCGCTGGATGCGCTTGAGTTCGATCTGCATGGCCTGGCGCAGCTTCAGGTCGAGGGCGCCGAGCGGTTCGTCGAGCAGGAGCGCGCGCGGGCGGTTGACCAGAGCCCTGGCCAGCGCCACACGCTGCTGCTGGCCGCCGGACATCTCCCGCGGGCGGCGCTTCTCGCGGCCGGTCAGGTCGACGATCTCCAGCATCTCGGTCACCCGCTGCCGGATCTCGGCCTGGGCGACGCCCCTCTGCTTGAGCCCGAAGGCCACGTTGTCCCACACGTTCATGTGCGGGAACAGCGCGTAGGACTGGAAGACCATGTTCACATCGCGCTTGTTGGGCGGGACGTTGGTGACGTCCTTCCCGAGCAGCTTGACCACGCCCTTCGAGGGCTCCTCGAAGCCCGCGATCATGCGCATGGTCGTGGTCTTGCCGCAACCGGAGGGGCCGAGGAGGGAGAAGAACTCCCCCTCGGCGATCTCCAGCGTGACGCCCTTCACAGCCTGGACGACCTCGCCGTGCGACTGGTACTCCTTGACGACGTCATCGAGCTGGATCGCGTGCATCTAGTCTCCGATGTAGTGCATGACGTGCTTGACGCGCGTGTAGTCGTGAAGACCGAAGACCGACAGGTCCTTGCCGTAGCCGGAGTGCTTGAAGCCGCCGTGCGGCATCTCGCTCACGAACGGGATGTGCGTGTTGACCCACACCACGCCGAACTCGAGCCTGTTCGACATCCGCATCGCGCGGCCGTGGTCGGAGGTCCAGACGGAGCCCGACAGGCCGTAGCGCACGTCGTTGGCCTTGGCCAGCGCGTCCGCCTCGTCGGTGAACGTCTGGACCGTGATGACCGGGCCGAAGACCTCGTTCTGCACCATCTCGTCGTCCTGCTTGAGGCCGTCGACGATGGTCGGAGCGAAGAAGTAGCCCTTGTCGCCCACGCGGTGCCCGCCGGTCAGGACCTTGGCGTGCGACGGGGCCCGCTCGATGAAGCCCTGGACCCTGGTGAGCTGGTTCTCGTTGTTCAGCGGGCCGTACAGGGCGTCCTCGTTGGACAGGTCGCCGGTGACCGTACCGGCGGCGGCCGCGGTGAGGGCGGCCACGAACTCGTCGTGCACGCTCTCGTGGACCAGCACGCGGCAGGCGGCGGTGCAGTCCTGGCCGGCGTTGTAGAGCCCGGCGGTGGCGATGGACTCGGCGGCGGTCTTGAGGTCCTTGACGTCCTCGAAGACCACGACCGGGGCCTTGCCGCCCAGCTCCAGGTGGACCCGCTTGAGGTCGTCGGCGGCGGTCTTGGCGACGGCCATGCCCGCGCCGACCGAGCCGGTGATCGCCACCATGGCGGCGGTCGGGTGGCCCACGACCAGCGCGCCGGTCTCGCGGTCGCCGGTGACGACGTTGAAGACTCCGGGCGGCAGGACGCTGCCGATGATCTCGGCGAGTTTGACGGTGGATACGGGCGTCGTGTCCGACGGCTTGAGCACGATGGTGTTTCCGGCGGCCAGCGCCGGGGCGATCTTCCAGACCGCCATCATCATCGGGTAGTTCCAGGGCGTGACCTGGCCGATGACGCCGATCGGCTCGTGCCTGATGACGCTTGTGTGCTCGGCGAGGAACTCACCGGCCGTCGGGCCCTCAAGGGTCCTGGCCGCACCGGCGAAGAACCGGAAGTGGTCGGCCGCGACCGGAGTCTCGTCCTCGGCCATGCGGGCGCGGGGCTTGCCGGTGTTGAGGCACTCAGCCTCGTTGATCTCATCGGCCCTCGCCTCGATCGCCTCGGCGACCTTGAGCAGGAGATTGGCCCGCTCTCCCGGCGTGGTCTGACCCCACGACTCGAACGCGGCAGCCGCGGCGGCGTAGGCGGCATCGACATCCGCTGGACCGGAGATCGGAGCCTGAAGATAGGCTTCGCCGGTGCAGGGATCGATGACATCGGAGAATCGGCCGCTCTTGGCGTCCACGAACTCATTGTTGATGAAGTTCTGCAGACGGCTGGTCAACGTGTGACCTCCTGGTGAACGTGGCTGAGATGCCGCGACTCTGACAGAGTAACCGCATCTAGACAAGGGATTCCGAAGCAAAGGATACCGAATTGCTACGAATTCGCTTGACAGGACAGGGAGAACTGACAGCATGTCGCACCAGGACGGCAAGCTAGCGGGAATGCACCCGTAACGCCGGACTGGTAGGAGGATTCCCCGCGATGACGACCCCGCCCCGCGTACGCCGAAGCAACGACGCCGCTTCCGGGTCGGTCGTGCTCGACGATCTGTCGAAGCAGATCATCGAGCAGCTGCAGAATGACGGGCGGATGCCGTACGCCGCGATCGGCAAGGCGGTGGGGCTTTCCGAGGCCGCGGTCCGCCAGCGCGTGCAGCGACTGCAGGACGCGGGGGTGATGCAGATCGTCGCGGTCACGGACCCGCTGACGCTCGGCTTCCCCCGCCAGGCCATGATCGGTGTCAACTGCGAAGGCGACCTGGAGCTCGTCGCCGACGAGCTTTCGGCGATCGACGAGATCGACTACGTGGTGCTGACGGCGGGCAGTTTCGACGTGATCGTCGAGGTGGTCTGCGAGGGCGACTCCCACCTGCTGGAGATCCTCAGCAAGATCCGCGCCATCCCCGCGGTCCGCGCCACCGAGTCCTTCGTTTACCTGAAGCTCCGAAAGCAGACGTACTCCTGGGGTACCAGGTAAGGGGACATATCGTACACACAGAGTAGCTGACTGAATCCTTACAGTAGCTTTACTCTATGGTTACCCCCCTTCACGAGGGCTTGGTGGGTATCGCCACCCTCGATCCCGGGCATACCGCCCACATGCTGGAGGCATTGTTCGCCGACCGCCTCCAGATCCCTTCCGACAGCGGTGAAGTGGTGACCTGCTCGCTGTCGGAGTGTGTTCCCGCTGAGTACCGTGCGGACGGCGCCGTCCTCTACGGGAGCGACGAAGACCGGCTCGCGGTCATCACCGAGGTCCAGCTCGCCTGCGACCCCGTCAAACGCGAAACGTGGCTGGCGTACATAGCCAACATGCGCGCCCGCTACCACTGCCCCGCCTGTCTCATCGTCATCTGCCCCAGCGACACCACCGCCCGCTGGGCAAGCAAGGCCATCCACACCGGACACCCCGGACTGACCCTCACTCCTTTGGTGATCGGCCCCCGCAACACCCCCGTCATCACCGATGTCGCCACGGCGGTGGGCAACATCGGCCTGGCCGCGATCTCGGCCATCACCCACGGCCAGGACCCGGAGATCCAGACCATCCTGGCCACCCTCACCACAGCCCTGAACAGCATCGACCGGTCTGCGGCGGCTCGCTATGCTGAATACGTTGCCGTTGCCCTGACCGGCGACGCACAGAAGGAAATGGAGCGGCTCATGGCGACCACGTCATTCCTGTACCAGGGCGAGTACGCCCAGAGCCTCATCGCCAAGGGCGAAGCCAAGGCTGTGGTCAAGGTGCTGAAGGCACGCGGGATCCCGATCACCGACGAACAGCAGGCTCGCATTCAAGCCTGTTCCGACATCGAGACACTCGACCGCTGGGTGGAGCGCGCCCTCTCCGTCACCACGACCGAGGAGCTCTTCACCTGATGGAGCTCAGTCCTGAGATCTACCGAGGCGAGTACGCAGAGAGCATCCTTGAGCTGGGCAAAGCCGTAGGGCGAGCCCGAGCACAGACCATTGCCCTTGCGGCCGAGCTGATCCGGTATACCCGGGCACGCGACATCCGTGTCACCGCTGAGCAGCGCGCCATCATCGAAAGGTGCACCGACGTCAAGATCCTGGACGGCCTGACGAAGCGCGCCGTGTCCCTGCCGCCAGGCGGAGAGCTCTTCATTTCCTGACCACCCAGCAGCACCGCCCCAAGCACCGAAAGGGGCGGTGCTGCTCTGTTCGGTCAGCGGAACTGCACTGTGGCGATCTCCCAGGGGCCGAGGGGCAGGTCGAGGTGGCCTGGGATGATCGGTAGGCCGGGGCCTGGGCGGCCGCGGAGGTCGGCTTGGCGGGCTTCGGTGAAGGTGCCGTCGATGGTCGCCGTGGTGGCCACTGGCGCGTAGTTGACGACGCGGAGTTCCTTCCAGTCGTCGCGGCGGCGCAGCGAGGTCATCGCCACGCCGGGGCCGGTTATCGACAGGCCGCTCTGGGGTTCGGGCAGGTCGCCGGTGCCGGTGCCCGGGACGGCCAGGAGGTCGTGGCGGAAGGTTTCGGCCGCGGCGGGGACCTCGCTCCAGTCCCCGCTGTACGGCATCAGCGCCAAGCTCACCGAGCGAAGCCCGCGGGACTGGGCCGCCGGGGTGGGGATCTGGGGGCCGGCGGGTTCCGGGCGCAGAGCGTTGCGGTTGCGGGAGAGGAAGCCGACCGAGCGCAGGAGGGTGAGGGCGAGTTCCTGGCCGGTGATCTCGTACTCGGTGACGTGCTCCAGCAGGGCGGCCACTCCGCCGGCCGCTACCCAGGCGGAGGCCGGGTAGGTGGGCAGCGGGGTTTCGCCGCAGCCGCCTTCCGGGCTCGGGCCGCGTTCGACGACGGCGAACTGACCCTCCGCGTACGACGAGGTCGCCGCCACCGGCAACGGGATGTGCAAGCGGACCCGGTGGTCGTTGACCCGGTTGTCGAACTCCACGCGGAGCCGGACGAACGGCTCACCGGCCCGCAGTTCGACTCGCGTCTCCACGACCGTTTCGACCGTGGTGGTGCCGCGGCCGGGGTCGGGGGCGGCGAGCTGGGGGACGCGGGCGTGGTCGGCGCCGGTCATGGGTTCTGACTCGGTGGCGGGCCACAGGTACGTGCGGCGGATGTCGAAGGCGGCCACCAGCGGTCCCGACCACACCGGGGAGACCTCGACCACGACCGGCTCCGACACCAGGCGGTCACCGGCCGGCGGCGCGTAGTTGTAGGTGTCACCGGCGTCGCCGCCGTCCACGACGCGTCCGGCGCCGGTGACGGTCACGCCGTCGGGGCCGGTCAGGGTGAGGGTGCCGTCGGCGGCGACCTCGACCTTGAGCAGGCCGTTGTCCAGGACCTGCCCTTCCGCGCGGGCGGGGGCGATGCCGCCTGCCGGGGCCAGGCCGGGCTCCCACGAAACGGGACGCAGGCTGGTGTGGCCCAGCGCGGGCACCTCGACCAGCGCGGCGACGGTACGGCGGGGCTCGGCCAGGATGCGTACCCGGGTGACCCCGGCGGCCGCGGCGGCGATGTCGGCGGTGTCGAAGGCCTCGTCGCTGTGCCGGGCGACGGTGAAGGTCAGGACGCCGTCCTCGACGTTCCAGCCGGTGATGTGCTGGCCGTAGAGC
Organism: Nonomuraea sp. NPDC059007; assembly: GCF_042740555.1. NCBI lineage: Bacteria > Bacillati > Actinomycetota > Actinomycetes > Streptosporangiales > Streptosporangiaceae > Nonomuraea > Nonomuraea sp. NPDC059007. The sequence goes on from NZ_JBHYJD010000012.1 coordinate 65,431, forward strand.
TCGGGGCCGTGGATGAAGGAGAAGGCCAGCTCGGGGTCCATCTCCTCGTCGAGCAGCAGGGTGGGCTCGTATTCGAGGGTCTGGGTGTGGAGGGGCCCGCCGGGTCCGGCGAGCGGGTCCTGGCCGGCGACCTGGGTCAGGACGACGCCGCGCCGTACCGCGGGAGTGGGGTTGACGACGAGTACGCCGTCGGACGGGACGGCGGCGGACAGGCGGCTGGTGACCATGTCGCGCACGGCCTGGCCGAGGTGTTCGGCCTCGGCGATGCGGGCGGCGACCTGCTGGGCGGTCTCGTCGACGCCGCAGCCGGTGACGGAGTCGTGGCCGCTGGCGTCGACCAGGCGCCACCAGGCCATGTCGAGGAAGCGGCCCGGCCAGTCCTCGCCCCAGAGGGCGGCCAGCGGTTCGGCGTAGCGCTCGACCATGCGTTCGGCGCGGCCCATGGCCTGCTTGACGTGGGCGCGCACGGAGATGACGCCGGGCAGGATGTTGGCGCGCGCGTGCGAGCGCAGCTCGCCTTCGACGCGGGGCAGGCCGTGGACGGACGGGTCGAAGGCCTCGATGTATCCGGACAGGGTGTCCATGCGGGAGCCCATCGACGCGACCAGTTCCGGCAGCCCGGCGACCGGGGCGGAATGGTCGGTGCCGTACATGGCCAGCAGCGGGCCCTCGGGTCCGTGCCACGGGCGCATCCGCCGGGCGAAGGCGGCCGCGCGCTCCTCAAGCTTCCCGGCGCCGTGGATCAGGTCGACGCCGTTGCCGTAGCCGCCCTCGGGCAGGTACTGCGTGCGGACGGCGCTGCCGTCGGGCGCGACCCAGGCGAAGGCGTCGGTGACCACCTTCGACGGCACACCGCGGTAGACGCAGGCGTGTTCCAGCCCCGCCCGCCGAAGGATCTGCGGCATCTGGGCGGCGTGCCCGAACATGTCCGGCAGGTAGCCGACCTCCATCGCCCCGCCGAGCTTGTCGGCGCGGGAGAGCCCGAGCTCCAGGTTGCGCACGATGTTCTCGCCCGAGCACAGGAACTCGTCCAGCAAGATCTGCCACGGCCCCACGGCCAGCCGCCCGGAGCGCACCAGCGCGGCCAGGCGCTCGCGGTTCTCCGGCCGTACCTCCAGGTAGTCGTCCACGCAGGCCAGCTGCCCGTCGAGGGTGAAGTGGTAGCCGGGCTCGCGTTCCATGGTCTCGATCACTTCGTCGAGCAGCGCCACCAGCCGCAGCCGGAAACGCTGGAACGGCTCGTACCACTCCCGGTCCCAGTGCGTGTGCGGAACCAGCACGATCTCAACGCTCACGGGCTTCTCCCCCCAGGACAAGGTCATGCTGTACGGCGTAGCGTGCCGCGATCCGCTGGGCGGTGACGATGTCCTCCAGCGCCCCGGCGGCGTCGGTGAGCGGCGGCTTGCCGGAGGTCACGAACGCGTGGAAGGCGAGCAACTGTGTCTCGAACGCCTCGGTCACGTCCCGGTACTCGTTGCGGCTCTCGGCCCCGGAGACGACGGTCAGCACGGTGGGCGCGTTCATCAGGTACGGGGCGGGGAAGGCCAGCTCCAGCGTGCCCTTGGTGTGGTGGATGGCGACGGTCTCCCGGTAGGCCGGATAATCCTCCAGGTAATGCCATCGAATGGAATATCGCCCGGCGACCGGCAAAGGCCCAGAAATCTCGATTGAGCCGGGCGAACCACCCCAGTGCTCGACATGATCCACGGCGACCGGCGAGCCGGTGAAGCGCCGCAACAGCGACAGATCATGGCAGATCGAGCCCAGCGCCACGCTGTAGACCGACCGCAGCTCCGCCGTGGCCCGCTCGCCCAGCGCCCGGTCCAGGATCGTGTTCTCGGCCGCCCGCAGCGGCTCGACGTCCACGTCCCGCGCGTGCGCCAGGTTGGCGAAGGCGAGCTGCGACTCCCCGCTCGGGTGCAGCACGGTCACCTCGACCGAGCGGATCACGCCCGGCCCGCCCAGCTCCGCCAGGATCTCCTCGGCCCTGCGCACCGCCGGGTCGTACTGCTTCATGTAGCCGACCATCAGCCTGCCCTCGGGCAGCGCCGCGACCTCGGCCTCGGTCAGCGCCAGCGGCTTCTCGCACAACACGGCGTAACCGGCGGCGAGCGCCTGCCGTACCGGCTCGCCGTGGGAGCCGGAGGCGAGCATGACGACGGCGTCGAACCCGCCTTCGGCCAGCATGCCGGCCAGCGAGGTGTGACGGCGCGTCACCCCGAGCCGGTCGCCGACCGCGTCGGCGAGCGTCCGCGACAGGTCGCAGACCGCCGTGACCTCGAACAACTCCCGCCGCCTCGACAGCAGCGGCACATAGACGGCCTGGGTGACCGCCCCGCACCCCACCAGTGCGAGCCTCGTGCTCATCGTCGGCTCCCCCTCCCCCTCTGGCTCACAGCCCGAGGTCCTTCAGCTTCGCCAGGTTCGCGGCCTGGTCGGCGATGACGTCGGCGATCGGGCGGCGGCCGGGCAGGGTGTCCTGCTCGACGACGATCCAGCCCCGGTAGCCGATCTCGTCCAGCGCCCGCACGACGCCGGGCAGGTCGAGGACGCCCCGGCCCAGCGCGCTGAACCCGCCGCGGCCCATGATCTCCCGCAGGTCGGCGCCGTCGTCCAGCGCCGCGGCCAGGATGGCCGGATCGCCGTCCTTGACGTGCACCTGCCCGATCCGGCCGCGCCAGTCGCGCAGCGCCTTCACCGGATCGCCGCCGGCCAGCAGCAGGTGCCCGGTGTCGAGGCAGAGCTGGGCGTCGGTGAGCTCAAGCAGGCGTTCGATCTCGCCGGTCGTCTCCACGTTGGTGCCGAGGTGGTGGTGGAAGACCGGCTCGTAGCCGCGGGCCCGGCAGCGGTCGACCGCCTCCTGCACACGCTTGGCGTACCCGGCCCACTCGCCCGCCTCCAGCCCGGGCGCGTTCCCGCCGGGCCGGGCGAAGCGCGCGGGCGATCCGGACTCGCCGAGCGTCGGTCGCGGCGCGAAGCCTTCCTCGTACGGCGGCGCCGCGTCGAAGACGTCGAGCGTGGCATCCAGCGTGGGCAGCCCGGCGGCGAACCCATCGGCGTCACCGTAGCGCAGGTCCGCCCACCCGCCGGCCAGCAGGAACCCGGCCGCCGACAGCCGCCGGGCGAACTCCCCGCCGGTCCCGAGGAACCCGATCGGCCCCAGGTCGATGCCCTGGTATCCGGCCTCGGCCAGCGCCGCGACCATCGCGTCGGCGCTCAGGGGCGCGGGCCCGTCGCTCAGCTCGAACACCCCGAAGCTCACGGGGGCGTTGGCGATCCGTGTCACGCGCATGAGTGCCTCTCTCCCGTCACGCACATAGAGCCATCACTTCGTTCTCGTAGGTCTCCAGGCGGTGCTGCCCCGCCGTACCGGGGACCAGCACGCGCTCGCCCCTGATCACCTGGCGGCGCCCGTCGGGGCGGACCAGGACCAGGCCGTCGGCGCCGAGCGCGAGCAGTTCGTCGCCGAGCCGCAGCAGCAGGGGCGCGTCCGGGCCCGCCGAGACGGCGGTGCGCCCGGCGGCCACGGCGTCGAGGATCAGGCTCGGGTCCTCGGCCAGCACCCACGTGGTGGGCGCGCCGGGCAGGCCGTCGCTGCCGTGGCGGTGGAAGTCGCTGCCGCCGATCGCGATCACGTCGTCCCGCCAGGCGTCGGCCCAGGCCAGCGGGGCGCCCCACCGGCGATCCCACCAGCCGGAGCTCCACACCTCCGCCACCCGTGGGCGCCGCTCGATGGGCAGCAGCCAGGCGCAGTCGCCGCCGAGCGGATGGTTGACCGACATCAGGCCGCCGCGTTCGATCGCGTGCTCGGCCCAGGAGTCGGCGGGCTCGCGGAAGTCGACCCAGCCGACGTCGCCGAAGACGTTGGCGTGGCCGCGGTCGGTGGTGACCTCCTGGCCGGGGATGAGTGTGATGCCCCGGTCCGTCTTGGCCAGCCAGGGATGGTGGCTGACGGTGTTGTGGTCGGTGACGGCCAGGAAGTCCAGGCCGCGGGAGGCGGCCAGCTCGGCCAGTTCGGGGATGGTCAGGGTGCCGTCGCTGTGGACGGTGTGGGCGTGGAAGTCGCCCGCATACCACCGCATTCCCGAAATATCCGGGATGTCGCGCCGAGGGGGGCGAGCGCCGATCTCCGGCTCCGGGGTGTCCGGAAATTTCGGGATCTGGGGGGAGGTTTCAATCTCCAGCGTGTAGTCCAGGCCCTCGGGCGGGATGCGGTGCAGACGGAGCCACACCTGCCAGATCCCCGCCTCCAGGCCGGCTCCCGAGGCCTCGGGCAGGTAGCCGGGCGTCGCCCACTCGGTCGTGATCGTGTACTCGTCACGGGCGCCGCCCGACCAGCCGCGAAAGCCCGACGGCCCGCCGCAGCCCAGGTCGATCACGCCCTGGGCGCGGTCGTAGGACAGCCGCACGGTCACCGACCGCGCCCCCGCCGGCACCTCGAACGGCACCTCGCGCAGGATGCGCTCCAGCCGGTCGTCCAGCGACCAGTGCCCTCGGATCACGCTCACGCTCCGGCACCCCCGCGTCCGGCCGCCACCAGGTCGCCGTCGCGGTAGGCCAGCGCGCGGTCGGCCCGGGGCAGCGCGTAGCCGTCGTCGCCCGGCACGGGCTCGCGGCCCTCCGGCACCACCGCCTGCACCGAGGCCGCTCCGACCTCGAGCGTCACCAGGTGGGACGCGCCCAGGTTCTCCACGATCGACACCTTCCCGCCCAGCGCGCCGTCCGCGGGCTCGGCGGAGTAGGACATGTACTCGGGACGCACGCCGTACACGATCTTCTCCCCGTCGGTGAGCAGGCCGGCGGCCGACTCGGGGACGGCCACCTTGCATCCGGACACCTCCAGACTGTCGCCCCGTACGACGGCGTCAAGCAGGTTCATCGGCGTGGAGCCGATGAACGAGGCGACGAAGGTGTTGGCCGGCCGCTGGAACACCTCGGCCGGCGTGCCGACCTGGCGGATGTGCCCGGCCTCCATGACCGCCATCCGGTCGGCCATCGCCAGGGCCTCGGCCTGGTCGTGGGTGACGAAGACGGTGGTGACGCCGAGTTCGCGCTGCAGCCGCTTGAGGAACGTGCGCGCCTCCAGCCGCAGCCGCGCGTCGAGGTTGGACAGCGGCTCGTCGAAGAGGAACGCCCGCGCCTGCGTGGCCATCACGCGGGCCAGGGCCACGCGCTGCTGCTGGCCGCCGGACAACTGGCCGGGGCGCCGGTCCATGAGCTGGGCCAGGCCCAGCCGTTCGCCGACCTCGCGGGCCTTGTCGCCGCGCGCGGCCTTGGCGACCTTCTTGATGCGCAGCGGGTAGGCGATGTTGTCGGTGACGTCCATGTGCGGAAAGAGCGCGTAGTCCTGGAAGACCATCGCCAGGTCGCGGGCGCCCGGCTGGATGTTGGTCACGTCGCGCTCGCCGAGGACGACCGCGCCGGAGGTGGCGGTCTCCAGCCCGGCGATGGTGCGCAGCAGCGTGGTCTTGCCGCAGCCGGACGGGCCCAGCAGGGCGAAGAACTCGCCGTCGGGGATGACCAGGTCGAGGGCGTCGAGCGCCCGGACGCCGCCGGGGTAGACCTTGGTGAGGCCGCGCAGTTCGATGGCCGACATCAGCGCTTGATCCCTCCGTGGAAGCGGAAGCCGTACTTCTTGCTGACGAACAGGTACATGAGCACCACCGGCACCGAGTAGAGGAGGCCGAAGGTCGACAGCAACTGCAGGTTGGCCTGGCCGCCCTCGGTGTAGAGCGTATAGATGATCACCGCGGCCGGCTGGTTCTCCGGGTCACTGCTGAACAGCAGGTACGGCATGAGGAAGTTGCCCCACACGTTGGCGATCGCCCACACGGCGATGGTCGCGAGGCCCGGCCGTACCAGCGGGACCACCACGTGCCGCACGATCTGCAGCGGCGAGGCGCCGAAGACACGCGCCGACTCCTCGTAGGACTTGGGCGTGGTGTCCATGAAGTCCTTGAGCATGAAGATCGCCGCGGGCAGCAGGCCGCCGGTGAGGATGAGGATGACGCCGAGGTGGGTGTCGATGAGGTTCAGCTCGACCGCGAGCTGGTAGATCGGCACCATCGCCGCGGTGCCGGTGATGATCGACGACAGCAGCAGGAGCGCGTAGAGGAGCCCGTCGCGGCCGGGGATGCGCACCCGGCTCAGCGCGTACGCGGCCAGCGCCGCGAACACCACGACCAGCAACGCGGTGCCGACGGCCAGGATCAGCGAGTTGTAGAGCGACCCGAGCGCGTACGGATGCTCCAGGATCGCCCGGAAGTTGGCGAGCGTGAAGTCGGGCAGCGACACCTCGTAGGTCGGGTCGCTGGTGAACGGGGCCGTGGCCAGCCACAGCAGCGGCACGCTGAAGAAGGCCAGCACCACGGCGATCAGCGTGTAGAAGCCGATCCGGCCGAGTACGCGCCGCGGGCTCATGACTTCCTCCTGAGCAGCCGCAGGTAGAACACGGCGACCACGAGGTTGATCAGCAGGATGATCGCGGAGATGGCCGCGCCGACTCCGAGGTTCCCGCCGATCAGGGCCTCCTTGTAGACGTAGACGGCGAGGATCTCGGTCTTCCCGTCCGGCCCTCCTGCGGTGAGCATGAACGGAGTGAAGTCGTTGAACGTCCACAGGCTGATCAGCAGCAGGTTGGTCAGGATGTGGCCGCGGATGTGCGGGAAGACGACGTCGCGCAACTGCTGCCAGCCGGAGGCTCCGGCCAGGCGGGCGCTTTCCAGGTGCGAGGGCGGCACGTTGCCGAGGGCGGCGCCGTACAACATCATCGAGAACGCGGTGCCGCGCCAGGTGTTGAAGATGATGATCGACAGCATCGGGTAGTCGAGCAGCCAGGCGAAGCCGGGGATGCCGAGGAGGAGGTTCAGGGTGCCGCCGTCGCGGTCGAGCAGCGCCACCCACAGGAACGACACCACGGCGCTGGGCAGGATCCAGGCGAGGATGACCAGGCCCTCGACCAGGCGCTTGAGCGGGCCGGTCCGGTCGCGCATCAGCCACGCGATGGTGAAGCCGAGCACGACCTGCCCGATGACCGCGGAGCCGAGCACGAACTCCACGGTCAGCCAGGTGGAGTTCCAGAACTTGCCGCTGGCCAGCGCGTTGAAGAAGTTGTCGAGGCCGACGACCTGCGGGTCGCGGGCCTGCACGCCGCTGAGGCGGTAGTTGGTGATGCTGAGGTAGAGCACCCAGAGCGCGGGAAAGACCAGGAAGACCGCGATGAGCAGCAGCGCGGGCGCGGCGAAGACCGACGCCCTGACGCGGCCGAGACCGGCCGCGTCAGAGCTGTAGGTCTTCCTGTCCGGGGGCGCCGGGGCCTCAGGAGGCGATGTTGCCAGCGCCACCGGCTATTCCTTCGAGCTTCTTCTGGTACTCCGCGGCGGCCTCGTCCGGTGTCTTCCCGCTCACCACGGCGGCCGTGGCCTCCTGCAGGGCCGTGGAGACCTGCGGGTAGAGCGCGACCGGCGGGCGGTAGGCGGTCAGCGGGAGCACTTCCTCGGAGATGTAGGCCAGCAGCGGGTCGCCGGTCAGGATCTCCTTGTTGACGTCGGTGCGCGGGGTGATGCGCACGTTGCCGTTCTTGGTCTCCTCCTTCAGGCCCTCGGCGGAGAGCGTGAAGGCGAGCAGTTCGAAGGCTTCCTTGGGGTGCTTGCTGTTGGGGTTGAGCGTGCGCAGCGCGCCGCCGGACATGCTGACGAAGTCCTGGCCGCGCAGGCCCTTGCCGGCCTCCATCGCGGGGATCTTCGCGTAGCCGACGGTCTGGTCGCGGTCGGCCATCTTGGCCACGCCGTCGGTGGGGTTGACGACGCCGCGCCAGAAGTAGTCGCCCTCCATCAGGATGCCGATCTTGCCTTCGGCGAACTGGGCGAAGGACTTGTCGCGGCCCTTGGCCTCCTGCTGGAGCTTGGGGTCACCCAGGCCCTGCGAGTAGATCTTCTGGTAGAGGCCGAGCGCGTCCTTGAGCGGCTGGGCGGCGCCGGTCCACTTGCCGTCCTTCTGCACCTCGCCGCCGGCGCCGGCCAGCAGCGGGAGCACGCCCTGCATGGAGGTGGCCTCGCCCATCGCGGTGCCGGCGTTGATCTGGATCGGCACGGGCACGCCGGCGGACTTGAGCTTGGCGCCGGCGTCGAGGATCTCCTGCCAGCTCTTCGGCTGCCAGTCGGCGGGCAGGCCCGCCTTGGTCATGAGCGTCTTGTTGAAGTAGAGGACGCGGCCGTCGGTGCCGACGGGCAGCGCGTGCTTCTTGCCGCTGAAGGTGGCCAGGCCCTGGACCGCTTCGGGGATCTGGCTCCAGCCCTCCCAGGACTCCGTCTCGGGGCCCGCCACCTCGGCCAGCGGCTTGATGTAGCCGGCCTCGGCGAACTCGCCCATCCAGATGCCGTCGATGTCGAAGACGTCCGCCCCCTTGCCGGACTTCAGGTCCAGGGAGAGCTTGGTCTTGTACTGCTCGTCGTCGACGCCGCTCGGGATGAACTTGACCTTGACGTCCTTCCCTTTCGCCTTCTGGGCCGCCTCGAACTGGGGGATGACCCACTTCGCGATGTACTCGGCGCCCTTGGCGTTCTTGCCGCCGGCGATCGCGTTCTGGGTGATCGTCAGCTCGATGGTGTCACCGCCGCCGCCGGACGACTGGCCGCAGGCGGCGGCCGACAGGGCCAGGACGGCGACAGCCGAGATTTTTCGCAATCTCATGCGAACCCTCCAGAACGTCCTAAAAGGGGGTATATGCGGGTTTCGGGCAGGACGTAATTTGCAACATAGCGGACATCAGAATGTCATGACAATATGCCATGCTAGGTCCGAGTCCCGGGAGGTAGCTTGTTCGATCTGATCACGATCGGCCGCTGCGGCGTCGACGTCTATCCGCTGCAGACAGGCGTCGGACTGGCCCAGGTCGAAAGCTTCGGCAAGTTCCTCGGCGGCAGCCCGACCAACGTGGCCGTCGCGGCCGCGCGCCACGGCCTGAGCTCGGCGGTGATCACCGCGGTCGGCGCCGACCCGTTCGGCGACTACGTGCGCTCGGCCATCGCCGGTTTCGGAGTCGACAACCGCTACGTCGCCACCTTCGCCGAGGCGCCCACCCCCGTGACCTTCTGCGAGATCTTCCCGCCCGACCACTTCCCGATCTACTTCTACCGGGGCGAGCACCCGCCGGACCTGCGCATCACGCCCGAGTCCCTCGACCTCGACGCGATCAGGGCCGCCAAGGTCTTCTGGTTCAGCGCCACCGGGCTGAGCATGGAGCCCAGCCGGGCCGCGCACGCCGCCGCCCTGGCCGCCCGCGGCGACGCCGGCTGGACCGTCTTCGACCTCGACTACCGGCCCACGCTGTGGAAGGGACCCGCCGAGGAGGCGGTCCGCCAGGTGCTCCCCCGAGCCGACGTCGCCGTGGGCAATCTGGACGAGGTCGAGGTGGCCGTCGGCACCCGCGACCCGGAGGCCGCCGCGCAGGCCCTGCTTGACGCGGGGGTGAAGGTGGCGATCGTGAAGATGGGGCCCAAGGGGGTCTTCGCGCGCAGCCGTACCGAGACGGCGCTGGCCGAGCCGGTCGAGGTCGAGGTCGTCAACGGCATCGGCGCCGGTGACGCCTTCGGCGGCGCGATCTGCCTGGGCCTGCTGCGCGGCTGGCCGCTGGAGCGCACGATCCGCTTCGCCAACGCCGCCGGCGCCTTCGTCGCCGCCCGGCTGGCCTGCGCCGACGCCATGCCCACCACCGACGAGGTGACCCAGCTGATGGAAGGCCGCGCATGACAGATCTGACGCTCACCAGGGCCGACCGCTACGAGCGGCTCACCAGGATCCGGGCGACCCGGCCTGAGGAGATCGCGCACGCGGCGGCCAGGCGGCAGCGGCGCGGGCTGCCCGGCGACGGCGAGCGGCTGATGATCATCGCCGCCGACCACCCGGCCCGCGGCTCGCTCGGCGTGCGCGACCGGCCCTACGCCATGGCCAGCCGCCCCGACCTGCTCGACCGCCTGCAACTGGCGCTGCAACGGCCGGGCGTGCACGGCATCCTGGCCGCCCCCGACGTGCTGGAGGACCTGCTGCTGCTCGGCGCGCTGGAGGGCAAGCTGGCCTTCGGCTCCATGAACCGCGCCGGCATCCAGGGCGCCGTGTTCGAGCTGGACGACAGGTTCACCGGCTTCGACGCCGCCGCCATCGACGCCATGCGCCTGGACGGCGGCAAGATGCTGTGCCGTATCGACCCGGCCGACCACGGCACCGTCGCCACGCTGGAGTCCTGCGCGCACGCCGTCACCGACCTGGCCAAGCGGCGCCTCGTGGCGATGGTCGAGCCGTTCTGGTCCAGCCGGGCCAACGGCGGCCCCGTCCGCAACGACCTGTCGCCCGAGGCGGTCATCCGGGCCATCAGCGTCGGCCAGGCGCTCGGCGCCACCTCCGCCTACACATGGCTGAAGATCCCGGCGATCCCCGAGATGGAACGGGTCATGGCCGCCACCACGCTGCCCGCCCTCCTGCTCGGCGGCGACCCGCCGGACATCGACGCCGCCTTCGCCGACTGGGGCCGCGCCCTGGAACTGCCGGGCGTGCGGGGCCTCGTCGTGGGCCGCGCCTTGCTCTACCCTCCTGACGACGACGTCGCCGCCGCCGTGGACGGCGCCGCGACCCTGGTCAGGGAGGCCTCACGATGACCCACATCCCGTACGGCAAGGCCGCCTCAGGCCCGTGGTCCGTGGAGATCACCCCCGAGCTGGCCGGCTGGACCTACTCGGCCCTGCGCGTGGCCGACCTGACCGACGACGCCCCGGTGGCGTTCGAGACCGGCGAGGAGGAGATGCTCGTCCTGCCGCTGTCCGGCTCCTGCACGGTCACCTTCGCCGCCCCGGTCGAAGGCGGCACCACCACCTTCCACCTGGCCGGCCGCCCATCGGTCTTCGCCGGGCCGAGCGACTTCGCGTACCTGCCGATCCGCACCGAGGTGATCCTGCGCGGCAGCGGCCGTATCGCCCTGCCCGCCGCGCGCGCCACCCGGCGGCTGGAGCCGCGGCACGTCCCGGCCGACCGGGTTCCGGTCGAGATCAGGGGCGCGGGCGTGGCCAGCAGGCAGATCAACAACTTCTGCTCCCCCGCCGCCTTCGACTGCGACAAGCTCGTGGCCGTCGAGGTGCTCACGCCGGGCGGCAACTGGTCGTCCTACCCACCGCACAAGCACGACACCCCCAACCCGGGCGAGGCCGTGCTGGAGGAGATCTACTACTTCGAGGGCGGGCCCGGCTACCAGCGCGTCTACACCTCCGAACGCGGTCACATCGACACCCTGGCCGAGGTCGCACCCGGCGACGTGGTGCTCGTCCCCTACGGCTACCACGGGCCGTCGATGGCCGCCCCCGGCTACGACCTCTACTACCTCAACGTGCTCGCCGGGCCGTCCGGCGAGCGTTCCATGGCCTTCTGCGACGACCCGCGCCACACCTGGATCCGCGACACGTGGGACGGTCAGGAGGTCGACCCTCGTCTGCCGTTCGGGAGGACCTCATGATCCGGCTGACCGTCGCCCAGGCGACCCTCCGCTTCCTCGCCGCCCAGCACACCGAGCGCGACGGCGCCGAGCACCGGATGTTCGGGGGGATCTTCGGGATCTTCGGGCACGGGAACGTGGCGGGGCTCGGGCAGGCGCTGGCCACGGACGCGGCGCTGCCGTACCTTCTGAGCCGGAACGAGCAGGCCATGGTGCACGCGGCGGCGGGCTACGCGCGGGCGAGCAACCGGCTGCGGACGCTCGCCTGCACCACCTCGGTCGGTCCCGGCGCGACCAACATGATCACCGCGGCGGCGGGCGCGACCATCAACCGGCTGCCGGTGCTGCTGCTGCCCGGTGACGTGTTCGCCACCCGCGTGGCCAACCCGGTGCTGCAGGAGCTGGAGGATCCGCGCTCCTACGACGTGTCCGTCAACGACGCCTTCAAGCCGGTCTCGCGCTACTGGGACCGGATCAACCGGCCCGAGCAGCTTCCGTCCGCGCTGCTCGCGGCGATGCGAGTGCTCACCGACCCGGCCGAGACCGGCGCGGTGACGCTGGCTCTGCCGCAGGACGTGCAGGCGGAGGCGTGGGAGTGGCCGGAGGAGCTGTTCGGGCGCCGGGTGTGGCACATCAGCCGGCCGCGGCCGGAACCCGCCGCGCTCGCCCGCGCCGCCGAGCTGATCAGACGCTCGGCCCGGCCGCTCATCGTCGCGGGCGGCGGGGTGATCTACAGCGAGGCGACGGAGGAACTGCGTGCCTTCGCCGAGCGGTACGGCGTGCCGGTCGCCGAGACGCAGGCCGGCAAGGGCGCCCTGCCGTACGGGCACCCGCTGGCGGCCGGCGCGGTCGGCGCGACCGGCACGACGGCGGCCAACGCGCTCGCCCGCGAGGCCGACCTGATCATCGGCGTCGGCACACGCTACAGCGACTTCACCACCGCCTCGCGCTCGCTGTTCGACCAGGACGCGCGGGTCGTCAACCTCAACATCACCTCCTTCGACGCGGCCAAGCTGTCGGGCCTGCAACTGGTGGCCGACGCCCGCGCGGGCCTGGCCGACCTCGCAGAAGCCCTCGACGGCTGGGGTACGGCCGGCGTCTACCGCACCATGACGGCCGAGCTGACCCGCGCCTGGGACGCCCAGGTCGACGCCGCGCACGCCCTGGACGGCACACCGCTGCCCCAGCCCGCCATCCTCGGCGCGGTCAACGCCGCGGCCGGCGAGGACGGCGTGGTGGTGTGCGCGGCCGGTTCGATGCCGGGCGACCTGCACAAGATGTGGCGCCCGAGCGGCCCCGGCTCCTACCACGTCGAGTACGGCTACTCCTGCATGGGCTACGAGATCGCCGGCGGGCTCGGCGTCAAGCTGGCCGTGCCGGAGCGCGAGGTGTTCGTGCTGGTCGGCGACGGCTCCTACCTGATGATGGCCCAGGAACTGGTCACGGCGGTCGCCGAAGGCGTCAAGCTGATCGTGGTGCTGGTCGACAACTCCGGCTTCGCCTCGATCGGCCGGCTGTCGGAGAGCGTGGGCGCCGAACGCCTCGGCACCGCCTACCGCTACCGGGGCTCGGGCCGCTACGACGGCGGTCCGCTGCCGGTCGACCTGGCCGCCAACGCGGCCAGCCTGGGCGCGCGCGTGATCCGCGCCGAGACCGCCGGCGACCTGCGCAAAGCCCTGGAGAGCGCGCGGGCCGCCGACGAGACCACCGTGATCTACGTGAAGGCCGACCCGCACGTGGACGCGCCCTCCTCCGAGGCCTGGTGGGACGTGCCGGTCGCCGAGGTCGGCAGCCCCGCCCGCGCCGCCTACGAGGAGGCCAAGCGCGCCCAGCACTGATTACCCGGCGCCGCCCGGGGGAACGCCCTGATCATGAAGCCATGGCGGGTGCTCGGATGGATCGCGCTGATCGCGGTGATCCTCTACTGCGTCTGGTTCATCAGGACCGTCGCCATCTCGGTGATCATCGGGGTGTTCATCACCGCCCTGCTCCTGCCGCCGTTCACCTGGCTGCGGGGCAAAGGACTGAACCGGGCCCTGGCCACGACCGTGGTCTGCCTGGGCGCGCTGGTGATCGGCGGGACCTTCTTCTGGCTCCTCGTCCCGGCCACCGTCGACGGGCTCGGGCAGCTGCGGGCCAGCCTCGGCAAGGCCCTGGACGACCTGCACAACTTCGCCCGCTCGCTCGGGCTCGACGACACCCGGCTGGCGGAGATGTCGAAGCAGGTCCAGGCGTACCTGGCCGAGCAGTCCCGCTCCATCGCCACCGGCGCGATCGCCGGGGTCCGCACCGCCGGCGAGATCGTGATCGGCGCGGTGCTGGCGCTCATCCTGGCCATCTACTTCGTCCACGGCGGCGACCGGCTGTTCGGCTGGCTGACCGACCTGGCGCCGGTCAGGGCCAGGCCGCACCTGCGCCAGGCGGGAGACGTCGTCTTCGGCGTCATCGGACGCTACATCCGGGGCATCGCGATGGTCGGGCTCGTCGACGGCTTCTTCATCGGGGTCGCGTTGTGGATCCTGGGCGTGCCGATCGCTCTGCCGCTGGCCGTACTGACGTTCGTGGGGGCGTTCCTGCCGGTGGTGGGGGCGTTCATGGCCGGGTTGTTCGCCGCGGTGGTCGCGTTCGTGGCCAAGGGCTGGCTGGTGGCGCTGATCGTGGTCGGCGTCACGATCCTCGTGCAGCAGGTGGAGGGCCACGTGCTGGCGCCGCAGATCTACGGCAGGGCGCTGGACCTGCCCGGCGCGGTCATCCTGCTGGCGATCGCCGTGGGCAGCGTGGTCGCCGGGATCACCGGCGCGTTCCTGGCCGCGCCGGTGGCCTCGGTGATCGTGGCGTTGATCAGGAATCGAGAGGCAGCTCGAGCTCCAGCTCATGCCTGATCGGGATGCCGTCCTCCGACAGCTCCGGGATGCTCGGCTTGAGCTCGCGCGTACGGGTGATCGCGTCCCGGCGCAGGGCGACCAGGTCGAAGCCGTAACGCTGGTAGAAGGCCAGCGCCCGGGTGTTGTCGTTCGTGGTGATCAGCGTCAGGCGGCGCATGCCACGCCGCTGCGCCACCTCGCGGACCGCGTCCAGCAGCGCCGTGCCCACCCCGGCGCCCTTGACGACCGCGTCGATCGTGACGATCTCCACGCTGCCGTCGCGCTCGGTGTAGGTGATCAGCCCGGCGATCCTGTCGTCGCCGGCGACCGCGACGAAGCCGGGCAACGTACTCGCGTCGATCATCTCGCCCCAGGTCAGCGCGATGACGTGGGTGTCGCCCCAGCTCGCGGTCAAGATCTCGACAACCTGTTCCAGATCGCCGGGGACGATGGGTCGCACGGTGAGTGACATAGGGCCCATTATGAGATCTCATGCGATGGGTGACATTCGACTGCTTCGGAACCCTGGTGGACTGGCGTCACGGGATCGCCACCAGCGCGGAACTGATCTTCCCCGGGTACGGCGGCCGCCTCCTCGACGCCTACATCCGGCACGAGATGGCCGTCCAGACCGAGACGCCGACGATGCTCTACCGCGAGGTGATGGCCGAGACCCTCCGCCGGGCCTGCGCCGCCGAAGGCCTGGACCTGGGCGCCGACGACGCCGGCATACTCGCCAGGACCCTCCCCTACTGGCCCGTCTTCCCCGAGATAGGCGCGGAACTGGGCGCGCTGCGCTCGGCCGGATGGCGCCTGGCCCTGCTCACCAACTGCGACCGCGACCTCATCGGCCTGACGCAGCGGCGGCTGCCCGTACCCTTCGACGCGATCGTCACCGCCGAGGACGCCGGAGGCTACAAACCGTCCCTCGGCCACTTCGAACGTTTCCGTTCCGCACACGAGCCGTCGGAGTGGGTACACGTCGCACAGGGCTACATCCACGACATGATCCCGGCACACGCGCTGGGCCTGCGCCGGATCTGGATCAACCGCCTGGCCGAGACCCCCACCGACCCGTCGGTCCCGCAGACCATCCAGCCCGACCTCCGCGGCCTGCTGGCCGCCCTTCAGTAGCGGCCACGCTCCAGACACCTCCGGGCGGCACTCCTGTAGCGGCCGCGCCACCACCGGCGCTGTTTCAGTAGCGCTGGTCCAGGACGTCGGCGATGCCCGCGAGGAAGGAGTCGACGTCCGCGATCAGGTATCCGGGGCGGACCAGCACGGTGGCGAACTTGGCGTCGCGCACGGCCTGCCCGGTCAGCGGGTTGTCGGTGGTGCCGCGCAGCGTGGCCACGATGCGGTCCAGGAAGGCGTCGATCTCGTCCTCGTTGTACCCGGTCCCCATCCGGCCCGACCGGAACGCCACCCGCTCGACCCGCGCCGCCTGCGTCTCGAACCACTCCTCGCGCAGCATCTCACCGGTCGGCTCGGTCATGGCCAGCGGCACCGGCGTCTTCGCACGCGTCTCCAGCGCCACGACGAACGCCTCCAGCGCGAAGTCCACCGCCGTCTCGTTGTAGCCGCCGCGCCGGGCACGGAAGGTGGCCCGGCGCACCTCATCGGCGGTCACCGGCACCAGCTCGCGCCCGCCCCGTCCAAGCGTGGCCTCGATGCGGCTGATGAGAGAGTCCACGTCGATGGGGTCATAGCCTGAACGCATACCCATGACGCGCGGAAAGCGGTTCAAGCGACGGTCCTCCTGAGATGTGCCGAGGGGGTGCCTATATTGTGGGGCTCTTTATCCGGAGAATGCGACCCACTCCATTACCGTTGGATCACTATGGACCTGTCCAACGTCTCGTTCCGCTACCGGCGGCGCGCCCCCGACGTGATCAGGAACGCGCATACCGTCCTGAACCCCGGCGACGTCATCGAGCTGACCGGCGCGAACGGCGCCGGCAAGTCCACCTTGCTCCGCCTGCTGGCCGGCCTGACCCACCCCACAAAGGGGCAAATAACAGCCCGCCCCACAACAGTCGGCTACGCCCCCGACCACCTCCCCACCGCACAACCGTTCACCGTGTCCACCTACCTGGACCACATGGCCCGCATCCGCGGCGGCGCCACCTGGCGTCCGTGGGCCGACCGCCTCAACCTCACCCATCTCGTACGGCTCCCGCTCCGCGAACTGTCCAAAGGCAGCGCCCACAAAGTCGCCCTGGTCCAAGCCCTCATGGGCAAGCCAGGCCTGCTCCTCCTCGACGAACCCTTCGCCGGCCTGGACACCGACACCCGCGACGCCCTGCCCGCGATCGTGACCGAACTGGCGGCCGGCGGCACCATCGTGGTGGCAGGCGACCACGAGGCAGGCCTGCACAGCCTCCCCACCCTCCGCCACTGGACCCTGACCAACGGCACCCTCCAAGAACCCTCCCCGCTGGCGTGCACAGCCCCGCCCCCAGCCCGCGCACCCGCGGTCACTGGACCAACGACCGGCCAGCCGCCCGCCCACGCCCCGAACCACACGCTTGGCCGCGCACCAGACCAGATGCCCGACCTCGTCCCGGACCACGCGCAGGCGGCATCCTCTGGCAGGGCGGAGGGGTCCGGGCAAGCGGCGACCTCTGACCGAGCCGCTTTGTCCGTGTCTGCCGTGGGCCTTGCACCCGGCGTGGACGCTGGTTTGCAGGTGGAAGTCGAGCGGCCGTTGGGTGGGTTGGAGGGCGGTGTGGTGGTGGAGGTGCGGGTCCCCGGTGGCGAGGTGGGGTCGTTTCTGGCGCGGATGCGCGCGGAGGGTTACGAGGCCACGGAGGCGGCACAGTGATCGCGTTGACCAGGTTCCGGATATCCGCCTACGTCCAGTCGCATCGCGTCTACCAGGCGCTCATCCCGATCCTGGTGCTGCTGGCGATCATCTACGCCAACCGTGCGCCGGTCGGTTCCGAGGCCGCCGCCTTGGCCGACTCGGCGGTACTGATCATCCCAGTCCTCGCCTGGGCCACCCGTTCCCTGCTGGACACCGAGCCCGACGAGCAACGCGCCATCTCGGCCACCACAGCCGGAACACGCACCCGCGAACTGACCGGCGGCCTCCTGGCGGCCCTGGCGGTGAACACGATCTTCGCCACTCTGGCACTGGCCTGCGGCCTGCTGATGGGACTGGAGGCCGGCCCGACGACCGACGTGCTGTTCGCCGTGACGATCCTGCACGTACTGGCGGCGCTGGCCGGACTGGCCCTGGGCGCACTGACGAGCCGGGTGATCCTGCCCTCCCCCGCCCTGTCCATCATGGCCCTGCTCTTCGGCTACCTGGCCATGCTGCTGATCAGCATCACCCCGGCCTACTGGCTGACGGTCCCGGTCACAGCCTGGCTGAAGGCGGCAGGATCGGGCGCCCTACCCTCGGACCTCCCGGCGCTGGGTGCCATCTCACTGGCGTGGTGCGTGGCAGGCCTCGCCTGGTACGCCTGGCTACGCCGCTCCCGCCCCTGACGAACCCACACCCGGCCGGTCACCGCTTCAACCCGTCGCGGGTCAACGGGGCCGTTGCGGCGGGGACCACGTCCGACGTGAGAAGCGATCCCCCCGATCGGCGCTCGCACACGACGGCGGGTGGCGTGGGGGTGGCGGAGCCGTAAGGGATAGGGGGGGTGAGAGAGGCGACGGCGGCCTGAAGCAAAAGGAGGCCTGGAGAAGGAGATGGGCTACTCGGCGGCGGCTAGTTGGCCGCAGGCGCCGTCGATCTCGCGGCCGCGGGTGTCGCGGACGGTGACCGGCACGCCGTGGAACTGCAGGCGGCGCACGAACGCGCGCTCGTCCTCCGGCCGGGAGGCGGTCCACTTGGAGCCCGGCGTCGGGTTGAGCGGGATCAGGTTGACGTGCACCAGCTTGTTCTTGACCAGCTTGCCCAGCAGGTCAGCCCGCCACTCGTGGTCGTTGATGTCCTTGATCAGCGCGTACTCGATCGACACCCGGCGCTTGGTCTTGGCCGCGTACGCCCACGCGGCGTCCAGCACCTCGGCGACCTTCCAGCGTGTGTTGATCGGCACCAGCGTGTCGCGCAGCTCGTCGTCGGGCGCGTGCAGCGACAGCGCGAGCGTCACCGGCAGCCCCTCGTCGGCGAGCTTGCCGATCGCCGGGACGAGGCCGACGGTCGAGACGGTCACGCCGCGCGCGGAGATTCCCAGGCCGTCGGGGGCGGGTTCGACCATGCGGCGGACGGCGCCGATGACCTGCTTGTAGTTGGCCAGCGGTTCGCCCATGCCCATGAAGACGACGTTGTTGATCCGGCCGGGGCCGCCGGGCACCTCGCCCGAGGCCATGGTGCGCGCGCCGGCGACGACCTGTTCGACGATCTCCGCGGTGGACATGTTGCGAGTCAGGCCGGCCTGGCCGGTGGCGCAGAAGGGGCAGTTCATGCCGCATCCGGCCTGCGAGGACACGCAGATCGTGGCGCGGTCGGGGTAGCGCATGAGCACCGACTCGACCAGCGCGCCGTCGAACAGCCGCCACAACATCTTGCGGGTGGTGCCCTGGTCGGTGGTGAGCTCGCGGATCGAGGTCAGCAGCGGGGGCAGCAGCGCCGACAGCTTCTCCCTGGCCGGGGCGGGCAGGTCGGTCATCGCCTCGACGTCGGTGGTCAGGTGCGTGAAATAGTGGCGCGAGAGCTGGTCGGCACGGAACGGCTTCTCGCCGAGCTCGGCCACGGCGGCGCGGCGCTCGGCCATCGTGAGGTCCGCCAGGTGCCGCGCGGGCTTGGCCCGGCGGGGCGCTACGAAAGTGAGCTGGCCTGGCTGCTGGGACACGTTCCTGCCTCATCTCGACGGTTACCGACCAGGGTAGTGAACGTCTCGCCCGCGTTTGTCATTCCTACGGCCTCTCGCCTGTGATCGGGCGGCGATCTACAGTCATCTCGTATGGCGATTTATCGGGCGGGTGAGCAGCCGGGTGAGCACACCCAGGCCGAGGTCGTCCTCGTGGCCGGCAACCCATACGGGAGCCGCACCCTGGTGATCGAGCGGGACGAGGACGCCTCGGTCGCCTACCTGTGCGCGCCGGATGGCACGGTCCACGGCGCCGTCTGGCTGGCCAACCACCGCAAAGCGCCCGGCGCGGTCGACCTGAGCCGCATCAACGCGGGCCTGCCGCCCGTCATGCCCCATGCCAACACCGTCCACCCCGGCGGCCGCCGCCCGCTCGGCCAGCTCAGCGCCCTGTGGTTCGAGGAGGGGGACGGCGTCGCCGTCTACGAGAACGACGACCTGCTGGCCGTCATCCCCGGCTGGGCCGACATGTCCAGGGGCATGCCCGGCTACGCCCGCGACGCCATAGGCGAGACCCCGTTCGCCTGGTCGCTGCCGGAGGCGCTCGAAGGGCTGCTGCCCCGCATCTCCAACGCCCGCTCCTACTGGCGCTGGCGGCACCGCGAAGGCTCGTGGCCGGCGTTCCAGCAGTTCGTGATGGGCCACCTCGACCGCACCCTCGGCCCCGCCGGCCGTTACTGGGACGCCAGCGGCGAGCGCCTGCCCACGGTCGGCATCACCGAGCGGCCCCCGTTCGGCGAGCGCGAGTTCACCGTGCTGTCCACGGTCGGGATGAGCTGCCAGCGCATGCCGACGGTCGAGCAGTGGATCGACCGGCCGCGCGCGTACTCGCGGATCGAGCTGGCCGTCGCCACCCGCCAGGACCCCCGGGAGGTGGCGCTGGTGCTGGTCTGGCTGGCGCAGTACCCGTGGCATTCGGTCACCTGGCTCGGGCACGGGCACACCGCGCAGTGGTATCACGACCCGTCCACGTTTCCGCTCGGGGCCGACTATTCGGGCGTCCTCATGCTGGCCGACCCGCCGGACTTCCCCGACATGGCGGGGTTCGCGTTCGGAGGTGAGGCCGTACGGTGGCTGTGGCTCGTGCCCGTCACCACCGCGGCCTTAGAAGAACAGCGCCAGTAGCAGCCAGATCGGCACCAGCGTCGTGACCAGCGAGTCGAGCCGGTCCATGAGCCCGCCGTGGCCGGGCAGGATCGTGCCGAGGTCCTTGATGCCGAGATCACGCTTGATCATCGACTCGATCAGGTCGCCGATCGTGGCCAGCGCCGCCGCCAGCACCCCGATCAGCGCGCCCTGCCAGAACTCGCCGTCCATACGCCAGATGACCAGCCACGCCCCGACACCCACGCAGGCGAGCACCGATCCGGCGAAACCCTCCCAGGTCTTCTTCGGGCTGATGATCGACATCTTGTGCCGGCCGAACAGCACCCCGGCGAAGTATCCGCCGATGTCGCTGGCCACGGTCACCGCGATGAAGATCAGCACCCGGTCCGCGCCATCCGGCGGCGACAGCAGCAGCCCGATGAACCCCGCCAGCAGCGCCGGATAGACCAGGGTGAACACCGAGGCGGTGGCGTCGCGCACGTACCCGTCGGTGCCCGAGCTGAACATCCGCCAGATCAGCATCACGAACACGAACACCGCGAACGTGCCCACCAGCGAGACCGCGCCGCCCCAGTACGCCCCGGCCAGCATGCCCGCCGTGCCCACCAGCGCCGGCGCCAGCGGCACCACGATGCCCCGCGTGCCGAACGCCTTGACCAGCTCCATCACACCGACGCCGACCGCCGCCACCACCACGAGGAGGAAGATCTCCTTGATGGTGTAGATCGAGACGATGACCGAAGCGCCCAGTGCGGCGCCGACCGCGATCGCCGCGGGCAGGTTCCTTCCGGTACGGCTGCCGCCGCTCGGGCTGGTGCCAGCCGTACTTTCTTCCACAGACTCTCCCAGGCCGGGATTTCTTGCCGATCACCCTGGAATGCCCCCAGCCCCGCGCGGGGGATGGGGGCACCACGGCTTGCCGTACTGGAGCCTAGACCTCGAGCAGCTCGGCTTCCTTGTGCTTGAGCAGCTCGTCGATCTTGGCGACGTGCTTCTGGGTGATGTCGTCGAGCTCCTTCTCGGCGCGGCGCACCTCGTCCTCGCCCGCGTCGCCGTCCTTGATCATCTTGTCAAGGGTCTCCTTGGCGGAGCGGCGGATGTTGCGCACCGACACCTTGGCGTGCTCGCCCTTGGCGCGCGCGACCTTGATGTACTCCTTGCGGCGCTCCTCCGACAGCTCGGGGAAGTTCACGCGGATCACCTGGCCGTCGTTGCTCGGGTTGACGCCCAGGTCGGAGTCGCGGATCGCCTTCTCGATCGCGGCCATCGAACCCTTGTCGAAGGGCTGGAGGATGACCATGCGGGCCTCGGGCACGTGGAACGAGGCCAACTGCTGGATCGGAGTCGGCGAACCGTAGTAGTCGGCGTTGATCTTGTTGAACATCGACGGCGTGACTCGGCCCGTGCGGATACTCGCGAAGTCCTCCTTCGCGACCGAGACAGCCTTGTCCATCTTTTCCTCGGCTTCGAGGAGGGTTTCGTCGATCACAGCGGCTCCCTGCTGTTTTGGTCGCCCGTCCGTAGGGTGGGCTCCCTGCTGCCTTGGTCGCCCGTCCGTAGGGTGGGCTCCCGTCTACTTGCCTGCCGGACTCACCAGCGTGCCGATCTTCTCACCGCGGACCGCCCGCAGGATGTTGCCCTCACCCATCAGGTCGAAGACCACGATGGGCAGGTCGTTCTCCTTGCACAGGCTGATCGCGGTCTGGTCCATGACCGTCAGATCGCGTACCAGGACCTCTGCGTAGTCCAGGTGGTCGAACCGCACGGCGTCCGGGTTCTTCCGCGGGTCGGAGTCGTAGACCCCGTCCACCTGCGTGCCCTTCAGCAGCGCCTCGGCGCCGATCTCCAGTGCGCGCTGCGCCGCGCACGTGTCGGTGGAGAAGTACGGGGTGCCGAGCCCGGCGCCGAAGATGACCACGCGGCCCTTCTCCAGGTGCCTGATCGCGCGGCGCGGCAGGAACGGCTCGGCCACCTGCTGCATCGTGATCGCGGTCTGCACGCGGGTCTCGACGCCGCGCTTCTCCAGGAAGTCCTGCAGGGCGAGGCAGTTGATGACCGTGCCGAGCATGCCCATGTAGTCGGCGCGGGCACGGTCCATTCCGCCCTGCGACAGGGTGGCGCCGCGGAACATGTTTCCGCCGCCGACGACCACGGCGACCTGCACGCCCTCGCGCACCGCCTCGGCGATCGAGTCGGCCAGATGACCGACGACGACCGGGTCGATGCCCATCTCCTCGCCGCCGGCGAACGCCTCGCCGGACAGCTTCAGCATGACCCTTCGATACGAAGAAGCCGCCGACGTAGCTGGCTCCTGGTTCTCCTGCACGCGGCGGCCTCCTCGGTAGGTGGTTCTGATGTGGGGCTGAGGGCTTGACTAAGCCTAAGCCTGACCCACCTTGAAGCGAACGAAGCCGAGCACCTCGACGCCGTTGTCCGTGGCGTACTTGGCGATGGACTTCTTGTTGTCCTTCACGAACGCCTGCTGCAGCAGCGTGAAGTCCTTGTACCAGCCGTTGACGCGGCCGTCGACGATCTTGGAGATCGCGGCCTCGGGCTTGCCCTCGTCGCGCGTCATCTCCTCGAAGAGCGCGCGCTCCTTCTCGATGACGTCGGCGGGGACATCCTCGGCCTTGAGGTACTTCGGCGCCATCGCCGCGGCGTGCTGGGCGATGTCCTTGGCGACGTCGGCGTTGGGCTTGTCGAGCTGCACGAGCACGCCGACCGCCGGCGGGAGCTGCGGGTCGGTCTTGTGCATGTACGCGCCGACGTAGCCGCCCTCGAGCACCGCGAAGCGGCGGATCTCGATCTTCTCGCCGAGCGCGACGTTGGCGTCGTCGAGGTGGTTCTGGACGCTCTTGCCGTTGTACTCGGAGGTGAGCAGCGCCGGCACGTCGGCCGGGCGGGTGGCCAGGATGTGGTCGACGACCTCGGCGGCGAGCTCCTGGAAGCGCTCGGCCTTGGCCACGAAGTCGGTCTCGCAGTTGAGCTCGAGCAGCGCCGCGGCGCTGTCACCGTCCTGCTTGAGCGCGACCAGGCCGTTGGAGGCGGTGCGCGACTCGCGCTTGCCGACGTCCTTGGCGCCCTTGAGGCGCAGGATCTCAACGGCGCGGTCGAAGTCGCCCTCGGCCTCCTCGAGCGCCTTCTTGCAGTCCATCATGCCGGCGGCGGTGAGCTCGCGAAGCCGCTTGACGTCGGCCATGTTCACGGAAGCCATTGCTTTTTCCTCGTGGGATCTTCGTCGTGGATCGGGTGGGCGCCGGGATCCGGCCGCCCACCCTTCAAGCCTTCTGTGCCGGTACGGCTGTCGCCGCCGGCTGGTCGGCACGACCCGCGGGAGCCGTACCAGGAGCCTTGATCTTTACTTGCGCGCAGACCTCCGGCGCCGCTCGCGCGGGCCGGGACCGCTTTCGCGGGCCCGCCGCGCCTGCTACCCCGAGTTCGGGTCGTCAGGCGGCGGGCCCGCTCGTGCGGGACCTTCAGGCCTTCTCGGTCTCGTTCTCGACGCCGGCCTCGGCCTCGGCGGGAGCGGCCTCAGCCTCGGCGACGACCTCGGCCTCGTCCTCGGCGACAGCCTCGGCGGCGACGTCGGCGTCTTCGGCGGCGACCTCGTCGGCGACCTCGGGCGCGGCGGCAGCCTCGGGAGCGGCCTCGGTGACAGCCTCAGTGGCGGCCTCGGCGGCGGTGCCCTGCTCGATGAGCTCGCGCTCCCACTCGGCCAGCGGCTCGGCGGCGGCCGGCTTCTCGTCGCCGCGGGCGGCGCCGGAGCGGGCCATCAGACCGGCGGCGACACCGTCGGCGACGACGCGGGTCAGCAGGCCGACGGCGCGGATGGCGTCGTCGTTGCCCGGGATCGGGTAGTCGACCTCGTCGGGGTCGCAGTTGGTGTCGAGGATCGCGACGACCGGGATGCCGAGCTTCTTGGCCTCCGAGATCGCGATGTGCTCCTTCTTGGTGTCGACGATCCACACCGCGCTGGGCACGCGGCCCATGTCACGGATACCGCCGAGCGTGCGCTCCAGCTTCTCCTTCTCGCGGCGGCGCATGAGGAGCTCCTTCTTGGTGAGCCCCGACGCGGCGACGTTGTCGAAGTCGAGCTCCTCGAGCTCCTTCAGACGCTGAAGCCTCTTGTGCACAGTGGAGAAGTTGGTGAGCATGCCGCCCAGCCAGCGCTGGTTGACATACGGCATGCCGACGCGGGCGGCCTGCTCGGCGATGGCCTCCTGGGCCTGCTTCTTGGTGCCGATGAACAGAACCGTGCCGCCGTGGGCGACGGTCTCCTTGACGAAGTCGTAGGCGCGGTCGATGAACGCCAGCGACTTCTGCAGGTCGATGATGTAGATGCCGTTGCGCTCGGTGAAGATGAAGCGCTTCATCTTCGGGTTCCAGCGACGAGTCTGGTGTCCGAAGTGAACGCCGCTCTCGAGCAGCTGTCGCATGGTGACGACGGGGGCCATGTGCTGGTCCTCCAGGTCGGCGCGCCGCGGGGCGCGATTCTCGGTTGTGTCGCGGCAGTCGGGCACTGCCGCCCTGATGCCTCTGAGCCGCTCCTGCCGGAACCTTGCGGCCCGGACCGAGGGATCGGCTCGCGGTGAGGCATGCGAAGTCGGCCCGTCAGTGACAGGCCACCGGAAAGTCTACCTCCCGCGCTGACCTCACGGGTCAGACGGCGTCGTGGTCCTCCGTGGGCAATCCGGGCACCGGACGCTCGGGGCGCAGGTAGATGGAGTACTGCACGACCACGGTACGCGCGTCGCCCGGCGCGTCCTCCCGCGACCCCGCCTGATAGGGCGCCAGCAGCGCCTCCAACTGCTCGCCCAGGAGGCGCATCTCCTCCGGCCCGATGTGCAGGAACTTCCGCCGCCAGGCCGATCCCGCCCGCCACTCCCGCGGCTCGCGGTCCACCTGGCCCATCGACCGCTTCAGGTCGGCGTGGGCCTCGTCGTAGACGGTGTGGATCAGCAGCTCCTTGGCGGCGCGCAGCTCCGGCGCGTCGTCGGGCTCCGTGGACACGCTCAGCCCCTGGCCGGTCGAGCGCCACACGCGCTCCCTGCCGTCGGCGCGGGGCGGGGCGTCCTCCACGAAGCCGTATTTCGCCAGCATGCGCAGGTGGTAGCTGGCGGCGCTCGGGGTGACTCCGGCGAACTCCGCGATCTCGGTGGCCGTCGAGGGTCCTTCGACCTGCAGCCGGTTCAGCATCTCCAGGCGGGCGGGGTGGGCCAGCGCGCGCATCACCTTGGGGTCACTGAGCACGTCGGTCATGTGCAAACCGTACCCGGACGAGACCTGAAGGATTGCTTTTACAGTTATGAAGGATTATCTTCATAGTTGTGAAGGGTTCCCTTCACAGTCTTTGGAGGAGCTCATGACCGTCCCCTTGCGCCGCAGGCCCGACTACCGCCTTCTCTGGGCCTCCCGGACGATCTCGGTCGCCGGTACGGAGGTGTCCAAGCTGGCCGTGCCGCTCACCGGCATCACGCTGCTCGCCGCGAGCCCGTCGCAGATGGGCCTGCTCACGGCCGCCGCCTTCGCGCCCGCGCTGCTGTTCGGACTGCAGGCCGGGGCCGTCTCCGACCGCCTGCGCAGGCATCGGCCGCTGATGATCGGCTGCGAGCTCGTCGCCGCGGCGGCGGCGCTGGCCGTACCCGCCGCGTGGCTGCTCGGGATGCTGAGCGTGCCGCTGCTGGTGGCCGTCGCGTTCGTCATCGGCACCGCCGGGGTCGTCTTCCGCGCCGCCAACTTCCCCCACCTGGCCACCGTCGTACCCGCCGGCCAGCGCACCGAGGCCATGGCCGGCCTGCAGGCGTCGTACTCGGTCGCCTCCGTGGCCGGTCCCGGGCTCGGCGGGTTGCTGGTGCAGGTGCTGACGGCGCCGCTCGCCGTACTGGTGGAGGGGGTGTCGTTCCTGCTGTCCGCCCTGCTGATGGGCCGCATCCGCACCCCCGAGTCACACACCCCCGCGGCCTCGCGCGGCATGCTGCGCGACGTCGGCGAGGGCCTGCGCGCCTGCCTTTCGAACCCCTCGCTGCGCGCCCTGCTGGGAGCCGGCGTGACCATCAACTTCTTCGCCATGGCCTACACGGCCGTCTTCATGCTCTACCTGGTCAGCGTCCTGTCCATCCCCAAGGGCCTGATCGGCGTGCTGGTGGCGCTGTCCGGGGTCGGAGGGCTGCTGGGGGCGTGGCTGACCGCCCGCCTGAACCGGCGTACCGGGACGAACCGGCTGCTCAAGTGGTCCGTGGTGCTGTTCCCCGTCGACTTCCTGACGGTCGGGCTGATCGGCGGGCCGATGTGGTGGAAGGTCCTCGCCATGGCCGTCAGCGGGGTGGCCACCGGGATGCTGGTCGTGACCTTCGCCACCTGCCTGGGTGCGGTACAGCTGCGTGAGGCCCCTGCCGAGCTGCGGGGACGGGTCAACGCCACGTTCACGTTCGCGGTGCAGGGAGTGCTGGCGGTGGGCGGTCTCGCGGGTGGCGTGCTGGCCGAGGTGGTGGGGTTGCGGGCGGTCATCCTCGTGTGCGCGGCGGGGATCGCGCTGAGCGCCGTCTGGATCTGGGCATCGCCGTTGCGGGGTTCCGAACTCGCCTCCGCCCGGCCGCGGTCTGGGGAGGTCGTGCGGGCTTCCATGTGGCCGCGCCCGTCTTCCGGGTACGGCCGGCGCGGTCATGTACCGCCCGAGCGGGTCGACCAGACCATGGGCTCGGCCATCTACGAGCTCACCCTGGTCAAGATGCGCTCACTGCTGTGACCCCCGTGCTTTCTGTCCACAGGCCCGCTGACCGGCGGGGTTCGTCCACAGAACCCCGTTCACCCCCTCGCGGGCCGGCGCCGCTCCCCCATCCTGGCCGCCATGATTCGCGCCTCCCTCGCCCTCCTCCTGGCCCTCGCCCCCTCCCCAGAGGCGGTGACCTGGCAGTGGCCCCTGACCGACCACGGAGTGGTACGCCGCTTCGCCCCACCCCCTGCCCCATGGCTGTCCGGCCACCGCGGCGTCGACCTGCGGGCCGACCCGGGCACCGCCGTACACGCCGCGGGCCCGGGCACCATCGGCTACGCCGACCAGCTGGCCGGCCGCGGCGTGGTCACCGTCCACCACCCCAACGGCCTGCGCACCACGTACCTCCCCGTCCTCCCGTCGGTGCGCGCGGGCCAGCACGTGACCACCGGCACCCGGATAGGCACCCTCCAGAACCTCGACCCGCCCCACTGCCCGCAGCACTGCCTCCACTGGGGCCTCCTGCGCGAACGCCGCTACCTGGACCCCCTCCTCCTGACCGGCACCGGGTTGGTCCGCCTCCTCCCGCACTGGCCGGCTCAGATCGGGGCAGAGTAAGACCATGCCGACCGGAGCACCCAGCCAGCCCGACGACGAGGCGGCGCAGATCATCACCGCGTTCGAACGCCACCTCAGGCTGGAGCGCGACCTGTCCCCCCACACCGTCCGCGCCTACGTCTCGGACGTGACCTCGCTCCTGCACCACCTGAGGGACCAGGACGACGGCGAAACGTGGCTGACCGGCCTGGACATAGCCACGCTCCGGCACTGGCTGGCCGCCCAGCACGCCGGAGGGCTGTCCCGGGCGACGCTGGCCCGCCGTACCGCGTGTGCCAGGACTTTCACCGCGTTCTGCCACCGCCAGGGCCTGATCCCCACCGACCCGGGCCTCCTGCTGGGCAGCGCCAAGGCGTCGAGGACGCTGCCCGCCGTACTGGACCAGCCCCAGGCCCAGGCCGCCCTGACCCCAACGGACGAGACGACCCCCAAGTCCCTGCGCGACCAGGCGATCCTCGAACTCCTCTACGCCACCGGCATCCGCGTGAGCGAACTGTGCTCCCTGGACGTGAACGACGTGGACCGCACCCGCCACGTCATCCGAGTCGTGGGCAAGGGCCGCAAAGAACGCACCGTCCCCTTCGGCCTCCCCGCCCTGCGAGCCGTCGACCTGTGGTGCGTCAACGCCCGCCCCCTCTGGAGCACCCCCAGGTCCGCCGATGCCCTCTTCCTGGGCACAAGAGGCGGACGCATCGACCCCGGCACCGTCCGCCGCATCGTTCACACCCGCCTGCGCCAGGTGGAGGGCGCCCCAGACCTGAGCCCCCACGGCCTACGCCACAGCGCCGCCACCCACCTCCTGGAGGGCGGCGCCGACCTGCGCAGCGTCCAAGAACTCCTGGGCCACTCCTCCCTGAACACCACCCAGATCTACACCCACGTCTCCATCGACCGCCTCCGAGCCGCCTACCGCCAAGCCCACCCCCGCGCCTAACCCTCGGCACCCCACCAACCCACCCCACCCCGGGGCCCGTTTCACGCTGCCCCGCACCCCCGCACCCCCGCACCCCCGCACCCCCGCACCCCCGCACCCCCGCACCCCCGCACCCAGTGCGACGCTCTCCGCAGCACGCTCGTTATCCAGCGGGAGTTATCCACACCCCACCCGCGACCACGCCCGGCCGTCCCCAGAACCCCGTTCGGCGATTTCCCGAGATCCCCGTCTGCGCGACAGTCATCGACATGTCCGCGAAACAAGACCTCGGCAGGCAAGGCGAGCAGCTAGCCGTCACATACCTGCAGTCCGAGGGCATGGAGATCATCGAGCGCAACTGGCGCTGCCGCCACGGCGAGATCGACATCATCGCCCGAGACGGCCCAACCCTCGTGGTGGTCGAGGTCAAGACCCGCTCCACCCGCTCCCACGGCTCCGCCCTGGAGTCAGTGAGCCCCATGAAGCTCTCCCGCCTCCGCATGCTCGCCGCGAAATGGCTGGCCGCCCAGCCGTGCGGCTACGAAACCGTCCGCGTGGACGTCATAGCCCTCGAACGCTTCGCCGGCGACTTCTCGATACGCCACATCCGGGGGGCGATCTGAATGGCCGTAGCCCGCACCAGAAGCGTCACCCTCATCGGCGTAACCGGCCGCACGGTGGAGGTGGAGGCCGACGTGGGCAACGGCCTGGCCGGCATCTCCCTGATCGGCCTGCCCGACACCGCCCTGAGCGAGGCCCGCGAGCGGGTGCGTTCCGCGATGGTCAACAGCAACTACCCATGGCCGGACGCCCGCATCACGGTCAGCCTTTTCCCCGCGAGCCTCCCCAAACGAGGCAGCCAGTTCGACTTGGCGATCGCGGTGGCCATCCTGGGCGCGGCCGGCGTGGTCCCCGCCGAACGCCTGGCGTCCTTCTCCTTCCTCGGCGAACTGGGGCTGGACGGCCGCCTGCGCCCCGTCCGCGGCATCCTCCCGTCCGTCCTGAGCACCGCGAAGGAGGGCGACATAACGGTCGTGGTCCCCACCGCGAACGCCGCCGAGGCCAGCCTCGTCCCCGACGTGAAGGTGGTCCCGGTGCGCGACCTCCGCCAGCTGGCCGAATGGCTACGCAGAGGCGACGACCCACCCGAACCGGAAATCCCAGAAACCCCGCCCACCCCCACGACCTCCCAGGTACGGCCCAGCGTCGACCTGGCCGACGTCGTAGGCCAGCCGCTGGGCAGACGAGCCCTGGAAGTGTGCGCGGCGGGCGGCCACAACCTCTGGCTCCTCGGCCCGCCAGGCACCGGCAAGACCCTCCTGGCCGAACGCCTGCCCACCCTCCTGCCCGACCTGCCACTGGATCACGCCCTGGAGGTGACCGCCATCCACTCGGTAGCCGGCGTCCTGCCGCCCGACAGCCCCATGATGAGCAGGCCGCCGTTCGTAAGCCCGCACCACACGGCAACGCCCGCGGCCATAGTCGGCGGCGGCAGCACGATCATCCGTCCGGGCGCCGCGTCCCTTGCCCACCGGGGCGTCCTGTTCCTGGACGAGGCTCCGGAGTTCCAGCGCTACGTCCTCGACTCACTACGCCAACCTCTGGAATCGGGCTACGTAACCGTCTCCCGGGCAGCGGGCTCCGTGACCTTCCCCGCACGCTTCATGCTGATCCTCGCCGCCAACCCCTGCCCATGCTCACAGCCGCAGGAAGGCAACCAAACCTGCCGCTGCGCCCCCGTCGTCAAACGCCGCTACCTGGGCAAACTCTCCGGCCCGTTGCTGGACCGCATCGACATGAAGGTCACGGTGGCCCGCTCCTCCCGCAGAGAACTGATGGCCGACCGCCACTTCGTCGAGTCCAGCGAGGTGGTGGCCGCCCGGGTGAAGGCAGCCAGAGAGCGAGCCGCCAGACGCCTGTCCCGCACCCCGTGGCGCACCAACGCCGAAGTCCCGTCCACGGCCCTCCACACCGACTTCCGCCCCACGAACGACGCCATGAAGCCCCTGTCGGTCAGCCTCGACACCGGCACGTTGAGCACACGAGGCCTGGACCGCATCATCCGAGTCGCCTGGACCCTCTCGGACCTGGCGGGAAAGGACCGTCCCGAGGTGGAAGAAGTCTCGACTGCGCTGGCCCTGTGGCTGGGGGTGGGCTGATGCCCCACAACGACGACCTCCTGGCCCGCGTGGCCCTCATGCGAGCCGCGGACGCCGGAGACAAGCTCATGGGCCGCCTGGTGGCCCAGTTCGGCGCCGTGGAAACCCTCCGCCTGATCCACGCCCACGCCAGGTCCTCAGGCACCCCCGCCCTCCGCACCACAACCCCGACCACCTGCCCCCCACCCACACCCCTGCCAATCCCCCTCCACCCAGCCACCCCGCTCGACCCCCACACAGCCACCCCGCTCAACATCCACGCAGCCGCCGCACCCAACGTCCACACAGCCGCCCCACCCAACGTCCGCGTAGCCGCCGCACTCGACCCCAACACAGCCACGTCGCTCAACGTCCACGCAGCCGCCCCGCTCGACCCGCGTCCCGCTGCTGCGCTCAACACCGCGGCCCTCCCGACCGCGCCCCACCCCGAGTCGTCGACCGCAGCACCACACGTCAGCTCTCCTGCCACGTCCTGCCGGACCGCATCCCCCGCCATCGCTCCCAACGCGACATCCCCCATAACCCCGCACCACGTCTCGTCGCAGACCGCGCTCCTCCGCGCCATTCCTCGCCAGGCCGCCACTTGCGAGGGCCAGGGCTGTCATTGCCAACCGCCGTCCGTGGCCGCTCCTCCCCAGGCGGCGTCCCCGACCTTGCTCTCTCAGGCCACCTGCCATGGCAACTCACAACACCCCACCGGACAGCAGATGCCGACCTGCTGCCGGGAAACTCCCGGACCTGCGGGTCCGCAGGATGTCCTGACCGGACGTGTCCTCCGGGCCGGAGACCCGCCGCACGCCTACCGCGGGGAGTGGGTCCAGCTCAGGACCGAGGGCAACCTCGCGCTGCACCCGACACTCGAGCCTGAGCACCAAGGCGGCCACGCGTGCCGTCACCCTGGCGAGGAGCGCGACGGAGGCCAACGCCCCAGCGACCGGGCGGCCACAACCGACCGGGCGGCCACGCGGGAGGCGACGGCGTCGGATGCGCAGGAAGCCAGGCTCAGTCGGCGGCTGCGGGCGTGGCAGGCGCGGCTGGAGGCCGCCGACCCGGAAGCGGATCTGGCGGCAGGCGAGAAGACGGGCGCCCGGCTGATCATCCCCGGCACCCCCGAATGGCCCACCCAGCTCGACCAACTCGGCGACAGCCGCCCCCTCGGCCTGTGGGTGAACGGTTCGGCCGACCTCCGCTACTCCTGCCTGCGTTCGGTGTCGATCGTGGGCGCACGGGCGGCGACGCCGTACGGGATGCATGTGGCGGGTGAGTTCGCGGCGGGCATGGCCGAGTCCGGCTGGACGGTCATCTCAGGCGGCGCCCTCGGCATCGACGGCGCCGCGCACCGGGGGACGCTGGCCGGCGGGGGCACCACGATCGCCGTCCTGGCCTGCGGGGTGGACATCGCCTACCCGAGCGGTCATCACGACCTGTTCACGGAGATCAAGGCGGACGGCGCGGTCATCAGCGAATGCCCGCCAGGCGTTCACCCGACCCGCGCCCGCTTCCTGATCAGGAACCGCCTCATAGCCGCCCTCTCCCGGGGAACCCTCGTGGTGGAGGCGGCGCTGCGCAGCGGCGCGGCGAACACCGCTGCCCACGCGCTGACCCTGTCGCGCCACCTGGCGGTGGTCCCGGGTCCGGTCACGTCGGAGATGTCCGCAGGCTGCCACCGCCTGCTCCGCGACCGCAAGGCCGTCTGCGTGACCACCCCGGCGGAACTCATCGACCTGGTCGGCATGATCGGCGACGACCTGGCCCCGACCCCGCGCGGCCCCGTGGTGCCCCACGACACGCTCTCAGAGACGGCCAGGAGCGTCCTGGACGCCGTACCCGGCAGAGGTGGTGCGGGCACCGCCACAATCGCGGTAGCCGCGGGCACAGACCTCTCCACGACCCTCAGCGCCCTCGGCAGCCTGGCCGCCGCCGGCTACGTCCTCCGCACCCCCAAAGGCTGGCGCCTCAAACCCGGCGCCTTCTCCCACCCCTGACCCCAAACCCAGAGCCCAGAGGCCCCACCTCTGGCAACCACCAACCGGGAGCACACATGGCACCAGACCGCCAGAAGAGATCGGATCGCCAGGGGACCTCGTGGTGCCGCGTCAAGCACAGCGCCCAGCGGACGAGGGCGGGCACCCTGCGGTCCGGTGACCGAGGGCAGGCGCCCCGCTGTCCGGTGACCGAGGGCAGGCGCCCCGCTGTCCGGTGACCGAGGGCAGGCGCCCCGCTGTCCGGTGACCGAGGGCAGGCGCCCTGCGGTCCGGTGGCCGAGAAGACCCCACCGCGCGGGGTTGCCGAGGACCGCCACAGGCGGCGGACCACTATGGGCAGCCCCTTGGCGCACGGCTACCGGGAAGGCCTCGCCTCGCGGGCTCCGAGGAGCGCCACACGTGCCGGGCCGCTGAGGGCAACCACTGGTACTCGGTGACCGGGAAGTCCGCACCGCATCTGTGTCGGCAGGGGCCGAATCTGTGTCGGCTGGGGCCAAGGGCAAGAGGGCTGAGGCCAAGGGCAGAAGGGCTGGGTTGCTGGGCAAGTCGTCCGACGCGGAACAGAGCCCGTAGAAGACGTAGGCACCGGAGACGTAGGAAGCCGAAAGGCGCAAGCGGACGGGCGGTGCTGGTGACGCAAGGTGATGGGGCGCCGGACCGGGGCCGATGGGAGGCAAGGGGATGTTGAGCAGCATGCGAGAGGCCCCCAGTGTCGTCACGGACTCCAGAGGCCAACCCGGTAAGCCGAAACCCCTACTTGGAGAAGCCCTCCTTGGGCATCTCGAGGTCGGCCTTGGCCAGTTCTTCGACGTTCACATCCTTGAACGTCACCACCCGTACATTCTTAACAAACCGTGCAGGCCGGTACATGTCCCAAACCCACGCATCCTGCATCTTCACGTCGAAGAACACATCGCCGTTCCCCGCCGTCTTCACGTCGAGATCCACCGAGTTCGTCAGGTAGAAGCGCCGCTCCGTCTCCACGACGTAGGTGAACAGGCCCACGACATCCCGGTACTCGCGGTAAAGCTGCAGCTCCATCTCGGTTTCGTACTTTTCGAGATCTTCTGCGCTCATCGCGTCCCTCCTGTAGTTCCGAGGTCAGGCAACCCCGGCCCCCATTTCATTGTCACCCATCTCCCTTGCCACAGTGACGAAGGAGAACCGGTGATGCGAGCACGGACCGTGAGCTTCCAGTGCCCGCCGGTGCCGAGCGGTCGTGTACCCCTTGTGCTCGGCGAAACCGTAGGCGGGAAACTCCGTGTCCAGCGAGACCATCATCCGGTCTCGCGTCACTTTCGCCACGATGGAGGCCGCCGCCACGCATGCGGCGACCTGGTCCCCCTTCCATACCGCCAGCGACGGCGCCGGCAGGCCCGGCACGGGAAAGCCGTCGGTCAGGATGTATTCCGGGTCTGTCGTCAACTGCGCCACCGCCCGCCGCATTCCCGCCACGTTGCACCGGTGCAGCCCGCGCGCGTCGATCTCCTGCGGCGGGATGACGACAACCCCGACGTCGGCGCTCTTGGTGACCAAGGTGTAGAGGCGCTCGCGGGTGGCCGCTGTCAGGAGTTTCGAGTCCCCCAGACCCGGAATCTCCTTGCGGAGGATCACCGCCGCGACCACCAGAGGCCCGGCACAGGCGCCGCGACCGGCCTCGTCCACCCCGGCGATCGGGGTGAGACCGCGGCGGGCCAGCGCTCTCTCGTACGCGTAAAGCCCGGAATCTCGCCGGACAACGCTCGGTCGGGGGCGGAACGCAACTGTCATGACAGACGCAGCGTACGCCCCAATAGCCGCAAACCGCGACCGGAAAGGCGCTTACTTCACCTTGTCGAAGGACTCCGGTTTCTGGAAGATCTCGCCCCGGCCCAGCGGCCAGTAGCGTACGAACGCCTTGCCGACCACGTCCTCCTCGGAGATCCACCCGGCGGCGCCCTCCTGCTTGACGTGGTCACGCGAGTCCTGCGACATCGACCGGTGGTCGCCCATGAGGAACAGCTTGCCCGCCGGCACGGTGTACTTGAAGTCCTCGCCCGACGGCTCGTTGTCCGGGAACAGGTAGGACTTCTCGTCAAGCGCGACGCCGTTGACCGTGACCCGGCGCTTGGAGTCGCAGCACGCCACCTTGTCGCCGCCGACGCCGATGACGCGCTTGATGGTGTCCTGTCCGTCCCAGCCCTTGAAGACCACGATGTCGCCCCGCTCCGGCTTGCCGGCGAGCTTGTTGACGAACACCCGGTCGTTGATCTGAAGCGTGTTCTCCATCGACTCAGACGGGATGTAGAAGGAGCCGACCACGAACGCCTGCAGCAGCAGCGCGATGCCGACGCCCAGCACCAGCAGGAGCACTGTCTCGCGGAATCCGCCCTTTTTCTTCTTCTTCTCGGCGGGCTCCGCCTTCTTGGTGACGGCCATCAGCGCTTCCTCCTCAGCACCCACCGCCGACGCACCAGCACCAGCGGCACCGCGAACGCGAACCCGGCGACCAGCGGCAGCCCCCCGGCCATGGCCTGCAGCGCGGGCTGCGCGAACGTCTCGGGGATCGGCAGCGTCGCCGCCCGCGAGAAAGGCCAGACGATGACGAACGCCCGCCCGATGACCTGGCTCTCCGGGATCGAACCGCCACCCGGATCGCCCTGGTGGGCACGCGAGTCGAGCGAGACCACGCGGTGGTCGCCCATCACCCACAGCCGCCCTTCGGGCACCGTGATCTCGAACGGCTCCCGCGACGGCACATTGCCCGGATAGAGGTAGCTTTCCTCATCGATCGCCACGCCATTGACCGAGATGCGGCCCTTGGAGTCGCAGCACTTCACCTTGTCGCCGCCGACACCGATGACCCGCTTGATGTAGTCCTTCTCACCGGGAACCACGCCGAAGGCCGTGCCCACCCAGCGGAAGAAGGCCGCGATCGGGTTCGACGGCTCCTCCATCACGAACTCGCCGTCCCAGGAGTCGACCCCGGAGAAGACCACGACGTCACCGCGCTCGATGTCACGCGTGTGGTAGACCAGCTTGTTCACCAGCACCCTGTCGTTCTTCAGCAGGGTGTTCTCCATCGACTCAGACGGAATGTAGAACGCCTGGATCACGAACGTCTTGATGATCAAGGCCAGTACGAGGGCCACGACGACCAGGACGGGAAGTTCCTTCCAGAACGACCCTTTCTTGTCCTTCTTTTTGGGGTCCTTGGCCTTCTGAGTCTCTTCGGCGACCACGTCCACCTCGTCCTTGACAGGGCGGCGCGCTGCGCCGTTCTCCTGGCTCTCGCTAGTCATCGCTGACGAGCCTAGATGATGCATGGGCTCGACAAGCCTCGACCGACGGTACACCCGCCCGCGAGTCGTTCCATATAAAGAAAAGCCCGGTACGGCCAAGCGGTACCGGGCTTTTGGATCGCGCCTTACTTGGCGGGCGCGTTCTCACGCTTCTCGCGGATGCGGGCGGCCTTGCCGCGCAGGTCACGCATGTAGTAGAGCTTGGCGCGGCGGACGTCGCCGCGGGTGACCAGCACGATCTTCTCGATGACCGGGCTGTGCACCGGGAAGGTGCGCTCGACGCCCACGCCGTAGCTCACCTTGCGGACGGTGAAGGTCTCGCGGGCGCCGGCGCCCTGGCGGCGCAGCACGAAGCCCTTGAAGACCTGGATACGCGACCGGTTGCCTTCGACGACTCGCACGTGAACCTCGAGCGTGTCACCGGGACGGAAGTCCGGCACGTCGCTGCGCAGGGTCGCTTTGTCGAGCTCCTGGATCTTCGTGTGCATGAGAGCTGTTACCTCAAAGTCTTCGCGAGCACGCGGAGGTCCACCCGGCCGCGGCTCGCGGCGGACACGCCTGCTTCCATGATGAACCCGGGCGTCCCCCGGGCACGGCGAACCAACCACATGACGGGTTGGCAGCGATTCAGTTTGCCACATGTTCGCGCGTGAAGCGAAACGAAGCCTGCCAAGAGAGCTCGGCCTCCAGAAGGACAACAAAAGGGCTCAGACGCAGAACGGCAGGGCCTCTCGGGCGAGGACCCCGGGGAACAAGCCCGTGGGAGGGCTCCGCCTGCACGACGCCGAAGAGGGTCCAGGTGGTCAGAAAACCCTGGGCCCGCGGCAGCCGAGGACGCGCCGCATGCAGGGATGACGAGGGCCGTTGGGCCAGGGGGGTCGTGGGGGCCTCGCGCGCCCGCACGATGGCGGGGGACGTCGGGCCAAGGGTGCGGGCGGCTCT
Source organism: Nonomuraea sp. NPDC059007 (assembly GCF_042740555.1). Taxonomy (NCBI): domain Bacteria; kingdom Bacillati; phylum Actinomycetota; class Actinomycetes; order Streptosporangiales; family Streptosporangiaceae; genus Nonomuraea; species Nonomuraea sp. NPDC059007. The sequence goes on from NZ_JBHYJD010000012.1 coordinate 102,314, forward strand.
GGCCGCATGGCTGTGAGGGGGGATGGCGAGGGGTGTTAGGGGGATTCCGGGGTGTGCAGTTCTTCGAGTAGGGCTCGGTCGTGTTTGTCGAGCGTTTCCGGGTCCAGGTCCGCCGCCAGTTCCGGCCGGTTCGCGACGGTACGGCGCAGCGCCTGGTCCCGTCGCCACCTGGCGACCTTCCCATGGTGCCCGCTCAGCAACACACCAGGCACCTCATGCCCCCGCCAAACCGGCGGCTTGGTGAAGACGGGCCCTTCCAGGAGATTACGCATCGAACCAGGAGCGAACGAGTCATCCACCACCGAGCACGCGTTGCCCAGTACACCGGGCAGCAACCGGCCGATCGCCTCCACCATCACCAGCACCGCGACCTCACCCCCGGCCAGCACGTAGTCGCCGATGCTCACCTCGTCCACGCGCAGGCGCGAGCCGTACTCGGTCATGACGCGGGAGTCGATGCCCTCGTAGCGCCCGCAGCAGAACAGCAGCCACTCCTCGCGCGCCAGTTCCTGCGCCAGCTCCTGCGTGAACGGCCGTCCGCTCGGCGTCGGCACGATCATGCGGGGTGCGCCGTCGCCGATCACGGTGTCGATCGCCTCGCCCCACACCTCGGGCTTCATCACCATGCCGGGACCCCCGCCGTAGGGGGTGTCGTCGACGGTCTTGTGCACGTCGTGCGCCCAGTCGCGCAGCTGGTGGAGACGGACGTCGAGGGTGCCGCGCTCGCGGGCCTTGCCGATCAGGGAGACGTCGAGGGGGGCGAAGTACTCGGGGAAGATCGAGACGATGTCGAGGCGAAGCATGTCAGAGCAACCCCTCCGGCGGGTCGACGACCAGCTTGCCCCCGGGCAGGTCGACCTCGGGCACCAGCGCCTTCACGAACGGGATCAGGGCGTCTTCCCGGCCGCCGCCGCGGCGTACGACGAGGAGGTCCTGACCGTGGTGGAGCACGTCGGTCACCTCGCCCACGGGCGTGCCCGCGACGGTCACGACCGCGAGCCCGATGAGCTGGTGGTCGTGGAACTCGTCGGGGTCGTCGGAGGGCGCCACGTCGGCGGAGTCGATGACGAGCATGGTGCCGCGCAGTTCCTCGGCCGCATCGCGCGCGGTGAAGCCCTCGAAGCGCAGCAGCAGCACGCTCTTGTTCCAGCGGCGGCTCTCGACGACGAGCGGGCCGCGCGCGGCCGGGTCGGTGGTCAGCGCGGTGCCGGGCGCGAAACGCAGCTCGGGCTCGTCGGTGCGCACCTCCACGGTGACCTCGCCGCGGACACCATGCGGACGTCCGATCCGCCCCACTACCAGCTGCACGATCTTTTCCTTCTCTCCATGTACGGCACGCCCCAACGCGAGCGCCCCCATCGGAGAACCGATGAGGGCGCGTGAAACCAGCGGGCTAGCGGACCGTTTCGTGCAGGTCGAGCAGATCGACCCGGACGTACTTTCCGTCAGCCAGTGCGTTCACGACGGTGCGCAGCGCCTTAGCGGTGCGGCCGCCGCGGCCGATGACCTTACCGAGGTCGTCGGGGTGCACCCGGACCTCGAGAACGCGCCCGCTGCGAATGCGGCGTGCGCGGACCCGGACGTCGTCAGGATGTTCGACGATGCCCTTAACGAGGTGCTCGAGGGCCTCCTCGAGCACGTCAGCCCTCGCCCTCGGTGGGGGTCTCGGCCGGCGTCTCGGCGGGGGCCTCGGCCGGAGCCGGAGCCTCGTCCTTCTTCTTCGCCTTCTTCGGCGTGGTGCCGCTGTTGCCGGTGTCGCCACCGGACAGGGCCTCCTTGGCGGCGGCCTCGTAGACCGCGTGGCGGTCGGCGGGGGCCTCGGCCACCTTCAGCGGAGCCGGCGCGGCCTCGCCCTTGAACTTCTGCCAGTCACCGGTGAGCTTGAGCAGCTTGAGCACGGGCTCGGTCGGCTGCGCGCCCACACCCAGCCAGTAGGCGGCGCGCTCGGCGTCGATCTGGATGAGCGAAGGGTCTTCCTTCGGGTGGTACAGGCCGATCTCCTCGATCGCCCGGCCGTCACGCTTGGTGCGGCTGTCGGCGACGACGATGCGGTACTGCGGGTTGCGGATCATGCCGAGCCGCTTGAGCTTGATCTTGACTGCCACGGGTGTGGTCTCTCCTGCAATCGAGCGTGGGTGAACGGTTTGCCATCGAGTGGGGCACGATGGCGGGCCGCTCGAGGGACAGGCGCGGCCGGCGGGAGGTGAGAGGGCACCCGCCTGGTCACGGTGTTCCAACATGCCATTGTGCCAGACCGTGGGTACTGACAGCGACACGGCACGTGGGGCACGGCGGCGCGCGCCGTACCCCACGGGAAGCTATTTCTTGTCGTCGCCGGGAAGCTGGAACTTCGACGGGTCGAAACCGGGCGGAAGCTGCATCCCGGGCGGGAGTTTGGGACCGCCGCCGAGGTTGCCCAGCAGGCCGCCCTTCTTGGGGGGCGCGGCGTCGTCCTCGGGTGACGGGGCGGGCTTGCCCAGCGCCGCCTTGCGCGGGTCGCCGCTGACCCTGCGGCCCTTCTTGTTCTTCTTCTGCTGCTTGGCGGCCTTGTTACGGCCGCCCGGCATGCCGGGGATGCCCATGCCGCCGGCCATCCGCTTCATCATCTTCTGGGCTTCGTGGAAGCGGGTGATGAGGTTGCTGACCGCGGTCACCGTCACGCCGGAGCCGGCGGCGATGCGGGCCCGGCGGGAGCCATTGATGATCTTCGGGTCGCTGCGCTCGCCCGGGGTCATCGAGCGGATGATCGCGGCGATGCGGTCGAGGTCGCGGTCGTCGATGGAGTCGAGCTGGTCGCGCATCTGCCCCATGCCGGGCATCATGCCGAGCAGGTTCTTGATGGGGCCCATCTTCTGGACCATCATCATCTGCTCGAGGAAGTCCTCGAGCGTGAAGTTCTCGCCCGAGGTGAGCTTGCCCGCCATCTTGGCGGCCTGCTCCTCGTCGAACGTCTTCTGCGCCTGCTCGATCAGGGTGAGGACGTCACCCATGTCGAGGATGCGGGAGGCCATCCGGTCGGGGTGGAAGGCGTCGAAGTCTTCCAGCTTCTCGCCCGTGGAGGCGAACATGATCGGCTTGCCGGTGATGTGCCGCACCGAGAGGGCCGCGCCGCCGCGGGCGTCGCCGTCGAGCTTGGTCAGGACCACGCCGTCGAAGCCGACGCCCTCCATGAACGCCTGGGCGGTGGTCACCGCGTCCTGGCCGATCATGGCGTCGACCACGAAGAGGACCTCGTCGGGCGAGACCGCGTCGCGGATGTCGGCGGCCTGCTTCATCATCTCCTGGTCGATGCCCAGGCGGCCGGCGGTGTCGATGAGGACCACGTCGTGCTGCTTCTGGCGGGCGACCTCGATCGACTGCCTGGCGACCTCGATCGGGTCGCCGACGCCGTTGCCGGGCTCGGGCGCGTAGGTGACGACGCCCGCGCGCTCGCCCATGACCTGGAGCTGGTTGACCGCGTTGGGACGCTGCAGGTCCGCGGCGACCAGCAGCGGCACGTGGCCCTGCTCGCGCAGCCAGCGGGCCAGCTTGCCGGCCAGTGTCGTCTTGCCCGCGCCCTGCAGACCCGCCAGCATGATGACGGTCGGCGGCGTCTTGGCGAAGCGGAGCCTGCGCGTCTCGCCGCCGAGGATGGCGATGAGCTCCTCGTTGACGATCTTGACGACCTGCTGCGCCGGGTTGAGCGCGCCGGAGACCTCCGAGCCCCGGGCACGCTCCTTGACCTGGGCGACGAACGCCTTGACCACCGGCAGCGCGACATCGGCCTCGAGCAGCGCGATGCGGATCTCGCGGGTGGTCGCGTCGATGTCGGCGTCGGACAGCCGACCCTTGGAACGGAGGGAGGAGAAGACCGATGTCAACCGGTCGGAAAGCGTCTCGAACACGTGGTTGGCCAGTCCTCGATGCGGTTATGCGTGGTCTGGACCCAGCCTAGTCGCTCCTTCAGCCATTCCAGCCGGGCACGGCCATGCGTACCGTAAGGGCGTGCTCGACCAGGTGGATGAGCGCGCTCTTGACCGAGTCCTTGGACCGGGCGTCCAGGCGCACCAGCGGGATGTGCGGCGCCAGCGTGAGCGCGTCGCGCACCTCGCCGTCGCTGTGGGGGTACTGGCCGTCCCAGCCGTTGACGCCCACGACGAACGGCAGCTGCGCCTCTTCGAAGTAGTCGATGGCGGGGAAGCTGTCGGCCAGGCGCCGGGTGTCCACCAGCACGACCGCGCCGATGGCGCCGCGCACCAGGTCGTCCCACATGAACCAGAACCGGTGCTGACCCGGCGTGCCGAACAGGTAGAGGATGAGGTCACGGTCCAGCGACACGCGGCCGAAGTCCATGGCCACGGTCGTCGTGGACTTCAGTGGTGTCATCCCGAGGTCGTCGATCCCCGCCGAGGCGTCTGTCATGACCGCCTCCGTGGTCAGCGGCATGATCTCCGACACCGCGCCGACGAACGTCGTCTTACCGACACCGAAGCCTCCGGCCACCACGATCTTCGTCGAGGTGAGGCCGGGGCTAGAGCCTGCGAAGTCCACTGAGCACCCTTTCGAGCAAAGACACGTCCGGCCTTCCGGCTTCCAGCGCTGGCTGGTGCACGCGGACCAGACCTTCTGCCGCCATGTCGGCGATCAGTACCCGCACCACGCCCAGTGGTATCCGCAGGAGCGCGGAGACCTCGGCGACCGAGCGCACCTGGCGGCACAGCTGGGAGATCGCCTGGTACTCGGGGGTGATGTGCGAGAACTCCCGGTGTTCGGCCGTTGCCGAGGACACCAGGGCCTCCATGGCGAGCTTGACCCGCGGCGCCGTGCGCCCGCCCGTCACCGCGTACGGGCGTACCGGCGAGGCGGGGTCGTTGTGGGGCGGCGGCGGGGGTTCCCAGCCGCCGCCGCTGTTCCAGCTAGGGTGGCTGTTCACGAGGCGTGCACCTCGCAGCTATGGTCGCTCACGCTGATCACCTGGTCTGGCTGGCGCGCAGTTCGGCGCGTACCGCGGGGGTCAGCACCTGCCCGGCACGGTCCACCATCAGGGTCATCTGGTAGGCGACCAGCCCCATGTCGCAGTCGGGGGCGGCCAGGACCGCCAGGCACGAGCCGTCGCTGATCGACATGATCAGCATGAGACCGCGTTCCATCTCCACGATGGTCTGGTTGACCACCCCGCCCTCGAAGACCCGGGCGGCGCCCTGGGTGAGGCTGATCAGCCCGGAGGCAATCGCGGCCAGCTGGTCGGCCCTGTCCGTCGGGAAGCCGGCGGAGGCCGCGAGCGGTAACCCGTCGGAAGAGACCACAACAGCATGGGCGACCCCGGGAACGGTGCTGACGAAATCAGTGATCAGCCAGTCGACCCCGCGCGCCGCGTGGCTCAGGTCGTTCATTCGCCCTCCTCCCTGCTATCAACGTGCTTCGAGCCAGGGGGATACGCCCTGCCTTCGCTGATGTCATCACGTGCTGCTCTGAAGCCCTGCTGGAAACTGCTCAGCCGGCTGCGTACCCGGTCGGGCGAGACGTTGCGTACCGGGGCCACGCCCTTCGGCGCGCTGGCGGTGTCGGCGGAGCCCGGCACCAGGTTGGCCTTGGGGACGCGCTTCGGCAGTCCCGCCGCCGTCGGCGCGTCTCGCACCGGCTCGCGTACGGCTTCCGCCGCGCTCCAGCCCGCGTCGGCCTTGGTCGAGCCCCAGTTGCCGCCGCCGTTGTCGTTGTGCTCGAACCAGGCCGACTCCACCGAGGCGAAGATCGGCAGGAACTCGTCGCCCTGGTTCACCGCCGGGATGGGCCCGGTGGCGGCCGATTCGGTCTCGGGGAAGTCGTAGCGGTTCTGCGGGCGCTGCGGTTGTTGCTGCTGCTGCTCGCGGTTGAACGACCAGGTGGACACCTCCTCCGATGGAGGCGCGGGCTGGCGTTTGGGCAGCGGGGGTTCGTTGCCCCAGCCGCCACCGCCGGTGTTGCGTGAGGGCACCCACACGTCCGAGGTGTCGGGGCCGCCGCCGCGCGGGTCGGACGGCCATCCGCCGTTCCCGCCGCCGCCACCGCCGGCGGGGACGCCGCCTTCGGAGGGCCATTGGGGCATCGAGGGCCACGAGCCGCTCGCCGGGTTCGACGGGAAGGAGGGGTGGCCGCCGGGCATCTGCTGGCCCCACTGCATGGGCTGGCCGTTGAACGGCTCGACCACGGGCGGGGGCGGGGGCGGCGCGCTGACCGGGCCGGGTCCGGTGCCCGCTCCGGCCATGGCGGCGGCCTGGGCGCCGAGCAGCGCCTCCGGCAGCAGGACCATGGCGGTCAGGCCGCCGGAGCCGTGGGGGCGCAGTTGCACGCGGATGCCGTGGCGGTGGGCCAGGCGGGCGACCACGAACAGGCCCATGCGCCGGGAGACGGAGACGTCCACCGTGGGCGCGTCGGTGAGGCGGTCGTTGGCCTGGGTGAGTTCCTCGCCGGTCATGCCGATGCCGGAGTCGGTGATCGACAGCATGACGCCGCCGCCGTCGATGCGGCTGCCGGAGACGGTGACGCGGGTCTCGCGCGGGGAGAACGACAGGGCGTTCTCGACCAGCTCGGCCAGCAGGTGGATGACGTCGTTGACGGCCTGTCCGGCGACGGAGACGCCGTCGGGCACCTGGAGGACGACGCGCTCGTAGTTCTCGACCTCCGACAGGGAGGCGCGGGCGACGTCGACCAGCTTGACCGGCTGGCTCCAGCGGCGGGGCGGGTCCTGGCCGGCGAGGACCAGGAGGTTCTCGCTGTTGCGGCGCATGCGGGTGGCGAGGTGGTCGAGCTTGAACAGGTTGGCCAGCCGGCTCTCGTCCTGCTCGCCCTGCTCCAGGCCGTCGATGAGGGTGATCTGGCGCTCGACGAGGGTCTGGGAGCGGCGCGAGAGGTTGACGAACATGGCGTTGACGTTGCTCCGGAGCCTGGACTCCTCGCCCGCCAGCCGTACCGCCTCGCGGTGGACCTCGTCGAAGGCGCGGGCCACTTCACCGATCTCGTCCTCGGAGACGACGCCGATGGGCGGCACCTCGGGCGTGCTGGCGTCGACGGTCTCGCGCATGGTGCGCACGGTGTCCGGCAGGCGCTGACCGGCGATGTGCAGGGCCTCGCTGCGCAGCCGGCGCAGCGGGCTGACCAGCGAGCGGGCCATCAGAGTGGTGACGATCAGGACCAGGATCAGCAGCAGGCCGGAGCCGACCGCGGCGAACAGCGCGGAGGTCTGGGCGGAGTCCTTCAGCCCGCGGCTCTGCACGTTGATCGACTGTGACAGCCGCTTCTCCACGGTGCGCATGGCGTCGATGGCGCCGGTGATCGACTCGAACCAGCGGTCGGCGTCCGCGCGGGTGCGGGAGTCGAGGTCGATGGCGCTGCCCTCGGCGGCCTGCGACAGCGCGCGCAGGCGGAACAGCGCCGCGCGGTCGACGTCGGCGCCGGTGACGGTGTCCTCGTAGAACTGCAGCTCGTCGATGGAGGCGGTCGACCGGAAGGCGGCGATCTCGCTCTCCTGCTGGGCGCGGGCGCCGCCGAAGGCTTCCTGCTCGCCGGTCTGGAACGCGCCGGTCGTGGCGGCGGCGGCCAGCAGTCCGCGCTGCTGGGAGGCGGCGTCCTTCGCGCGCGTCAGGGCGCTGAAGGCGCGGACGCTGTTGCTCAGGGTCTCGTCGACGTCGCCCTGGCCGATCTCGTCGTGGAACTTCTGGAGCGCGTCGATGATCTGGGAGTACTTGCGCATCGTGGGCAGCGCGGGCAGCTGCGACTTGATGACCGTGTCGCGGGCGAAGGCGATCTCCTCGAGGCGGCCCTGCATCTGCTGGACCATGAGGCTGACGCTCTCGCCGTGCGCGTCGGAGATGACGGCGGCCTTCTGGTTGAACGCGGTGACGGCCTTGTCGACGGGGGTGAACGTGCCGCGTAAGTCGGCTTCCGCGGGCTTGCGGCGTCCTACGGCGACGTACTGGACGGCCCGGTCACGTTCCAGGGCGAGCTCGTGGACGAGCTCAGTGATGGAATCCCCCAATTCCGCCTTTTCCAGGACACGCTGATAGGCGTTGGCCCGGCCGATGGAGTCCACGATCTGCAGGCCGCCGATCCACACACCGACGGCGGTCGGGACGGCGATGAGCGCGATGAGCCGCCATCGCACGCGCCAGTTGCGGAGTCGGAACCTACCGCCACCGGCTTTGGAGTGTGCCTGCGTGGGCACCGGACTCTGCGTGCCACGCTGGTTCGCGCCGGATCGTTTCCTCACGTGACTGGCACTTCCTCGCGGGTTCCACGGGGTGGTGAGGGATAGACGGGACAACCCTCGGAACAAGGAGCTATTTGAGCACATCCTCCTAACTCAGGCCAACACTCCGGTCTCACCGAACTCATCAAGCATTGCAAATCACCCACTCCCTGCCATATCACATCTTCATTATCACCTCAAAGGTCATTATTTCGGACATACGACCCAGCCCTCGATATTTCGGACAACACAAATCGGATGATTTCATGGCAATTGCGACCGGGGCTCCGGTACGATCTCCGCCTGTTCGCACGGCTCCCACCTGTCGCTCGGGACGCTCGCGGAACCCTTGCACCACCCCGTCGAGGAGACTCATGACTTTCGGGCCTACCCTCCGCGCGTCCGTAATCGGGCTCGTCGTGGCCGTTTCCCTTGCCGCCTGCAGCAGCGGCTCAGGCTCTCCCTCTGGTTCCTCCGCAGGTGGGGGCCTTGAGAAGACGACGATCACCATCGGGGTCTCCCCCGTGCCGTCGTCCGCGCCGGTCTACATCGCCGAAGCGCGGGGTTTCTTCAAACAAGAGGGCCTCAACGTCAAGATGGAGGTCATCCAGGCGCCGCAGGCGGTCATGCCCAAGATCGAAAACGGCAGCATGGACATCTTCAAGGGCAGTTACGTGTCGTTCCTAAACCTTCAGGACAGTGGTCAGAAGATCAAGATCCTGTCCGATACCCTCCAGGGCGCGCCCGGCATCGCCGCCGTCGTCGTCCCGAAGGACTCCAAGCTGCAGAGCGCCAAGGAGCTCAAGGGCAAGACCATCGCCGTCAACTCGCTCAAGAACCTCGGCGAGCTCTCCGTCAGCGCCCACCTGCAGATCAACGAGCTCAGGCCGCAGGACGTCAAGTTCACCGTGATCGACTTCCAGGCGCAGATCGCCGCGCTGAAGACCGGCACCGTGGACGCGGCCTGGCTGGTGGAGCCGTTCCTGTCGGCGGCGCAGCAGGGCGGCGCGCGCGTGCTGCTCGACACCAACACCGGCCCCACCGAGTCGCTGCCGATCGACGGCTGGGGCAGCACCGACAAATGGGTGGCCAAGCACCCGAAGACCGCCGCCGCCTTCCAGCGCGCCGTCCAGAAGGCGCAGCGCCTGGCCGCGACCGACCGTTCCGCGCTGGCCGAGGTGGTCCCGAAGTACACGCAGATCCCCAAGGAAGCGGTCATGACCATGGCCATGGGGACCTTCCCGACCTCGCTCAACGCGACGCGCATCCAGCGCGTGGCCGACCTCATGCACGAGTTCGGCTACCTGAAGAGCAAGATTGATGTCCCCACTATGGTCTTCAACGGACCCGAGCAGTAGCAGGAGCGAAAACATGAGATTAACGCGGGTCGTCACCGTCGCCTTCGCGACCGTTCTCGCCCTGGCCGCGTGCGGCGGCGGGCAGAAGGAGACGCCGAAGGCGCAGGGCTCGGCCCCCGCCGGCGGACTGGAGAAGAGCACGATCACCGTAGGCGTGGTGCCCGTGCCCTCCTCCTCGCCGCTGTACATCGCCGAGAAGCGCGGCTTCTTCAAGGCGGAGGGCCTGACCGTCAAGACGGAGATCATCCAGGCTCCGCAGGCGGTCATGCCGAAGATCCTCAACGGCAGCATGGACGCCTTCCTCACCAGCTACGTCTCGCTGATGGCCATCCAGGACTCCGGCGCGGCCAAGCTCAAGCTGTTCCAGCACGTCCAGACCGGCGCCCCCGGCATCGCGGGCGTCGTCGTGCCCAAGGACTCGCCGGTCAAGGCGACGACCGACCTCAAGGGCAAGACCGTCGCGGTCAACGTGCTGAAGGCGCTCGGCCAGACCACCACCAACGCCCACCTTCAGGCGGCCGGTCTCAAGCCGGAGGACGTGAAGTTCGTGGCGATCCAGTTCGCCGACCAGCTCGGCGCCCTGGCCTCCAAGAAGGTCGACGCCGCCTGGCTGGTGGAGCCCTTCCTGTCGGCCGCGATCAAGGAGGGCGCGACCCAGATCATCGACACGACCAGCGGTCCGACCGCGGGCATCCCGATCGACGGCTGGGGCGTGTCGGAGAAGTGGCTGGCCGACAACCCGAAGACGGCCGCGGCCTTCCACCGCGCGCTGGCCAAGGCGCAGAAGATCGCCGGTGAGGACCGCAACGCCATCAACGAGGTGGTCCCGACCTACACCCAGATCCCCGCGCCGGCCGTCGCCGCGATGAAGCTCGGCACCTTCGGCATGGAGCCGGACATGGCCGCGTTCCAGAAGCTGGCCGACCTGCTCCACGGCTACGGCTACCTCAAGGCGAAGATGGACGTCTCGACACTCATCCCCGCCAAGGTCGAATGAGCACTCTCCGCAACAGACGAGGAATCCTGGGCGCCGCCGGCGTCCTGGGATTCCTCGTTCTCGTAGAGGGCCTGGGACGTCTCGGGGTCATCGATCCCGAGATCATCCCGCTCGTCTCGACCGTGCTGGCCACCACGGCCGAGATCGCCGTCGAAGGCGAGTTCCTGTCCGAGGTCGGCAACACCCTGCTGGCCTGTCTCATCGGCCTGGTGATCGCGATCGTCACCGCGGTGCCCGCCGGGCTGCTGCTCGGCACCGTTCCCGTGGTGGAGCGCTCCGTGCGGCCGCTGGTGGAGTTTCTGCGGCCCATCCCCTCGGTCTCGCTGATCCCGCTGGCGATGTTCCTGTTCCCCGCGAGCCAGGACGCCAAGATCGCGCTGATCGTCTACACCTGCGCGTGGCCACTGCTCATCAACACGATGTACGGCCTGAGCGACGTCGACCCCCAGGCCAAGCAGACCCTGCGCAGCTTCGGGTTCGGCGGCATGTCGATCGTGCTGCGGGTCAGCCTGCCCAGCGCGGCGCCGTTCATCGCCACCGGCATCCGCATCGCCCTGTCGGTCACGCTGATCGTGGCGGTGAGCGTCGAGCTCATCGCCGGTGGCGGCGGCGGGATCGGCAACTTCCTCTCCCTGGCCAGCGGCGCCAACCGCATCGACAGGATGCTGGCGGGAACGATCTGGGCGGGCCTGATCGGCCTGGCGGCCAACGCGTTGTTCATGGCCGGTGAGCGCCGGTTGTTCCACTGGCACCAGGGATCGACATCATGATCATACGCAGGCTCGCCTGGTACTGGCTGCTGCCCGTCGCCGTCCTGGCCTGGGAACTGGGCACGCGGCAGGCCGAGGCCACCTACTTCCCGCCACCGAGCGTCATCGTGGTCCGGCTGCACGAGATGTGGTTCTCCGGGCCGCTGTCACGGGTCTTCCTCACCGACGAGGCGATCGCCGACCTGGTCCCGAGCCTGGCAAGGCTCATGGCCGGCTGGGCCATGGCCGCGGCGGCGGGGGTGGCGCTCGGCGTCCTGCTGGGCCGTTCGCGCTGGCTGTCGGCGCTGGCCGACCCGCTGATCCACTTCGGCCGCTCGGTGCCGCCGTCGACGCTCCTGCCGATCTTCCTCATCCTGTTCAAGATCGGTACGCCGATGCAGCTGGCCTCGATCGTCTACGGCGTCGTCTGGCCGGTGCTGATCAACGCCGCGGACGGGGCGCGCTTCGTCGACAAGCAGTACATGGAGACCGGGGACGTCTTCCGGCTGAGCAGGACGCAGCGGGTGTTCCGCATCATCCTGCCGGCGGCGGCGCCGAAGATCTTCGCCGGGCTGCGGCTGAGCGTCTCCCTGGCGCTCATCATGATGGTCGTCTCCGAACTCGTCGGCAGCAGCGAGGGCATCGGGCACCGCATGCTGGAGGCGCAGAGCGAGTTCGACATCCCGGCCATGTGGGCGGGCATCGTGCTGCTGGGCATTCTCGGGATCCTGCTCAACGCCGTGTTCATCGGGGTGGAGCGGATGACATTGGGCTGGCATCGGGCCAGCCGTACCCGCTGAGACGCCCCCTTCCCGATTCGCGAGGGGAGGGGGCGTCCGCGCGTCAGCCGTACAGGCGCTCGATGACCTCTTTCTGGCGGGCGACGAACCAGGCGCGGCCGGGCTCGGCGCCGGCCAGGCCGTCGGGGCGCTCGACGTCGTGGCGGGCGTACTCCTCGGCCCACAGGGCCGGTTTCACGCGGGAGAGCAGGTTGGTCATGCCGGGGCGGGTGCGGAAGCGGCGCAGCCCGTCGAGGTCGAGCTCGGCCGCGGCGATCACCGACTCCCCCGGCCCGGCGACGGCCAGCACGCGGCCCTCGAAGTCGAGGACCTCGGAGCCGCCGTTGGTGGAGTCACCGGGGATGGAGATGCCGCTCAGGCCGCCGCTGTTGGCCGAGACCACGTAGGCCATGTTCTCGATGGCGCGCGCCCGGCGGCCGATCGCCTTGGGCGTCAGCGCCGGGGCGGAGGCCTCCGAGGTCGGGTGGCAGAAGACCTCGGCGCCGCGCAGCGCCAGCGACCTGGCCAGCTCCGGGTAGAGGATCTCCTCCGAGGCCAGCGCGGCCAGGTTGCCGATCTCGGTCCTGGCCACCGGCAGCACCGCGTCCATGCCGTAGACGCCGAGGTAGCGCTCCCACACGTCGTAGGGGCTGGGCGAGTACATGGAGTGGAGCCTGCGGTAGCGCAGCACCGTCTCGCCGTCCGGGGAGAGGATCACGCAGGCCTGGAAGAACAGCTCGGGGAAGTGCTCGTCGCTCTCGTAGGCGTTGACGCACAGGTAGACGCCGTGGCGACCGGCGATCTCGGCGAGTTCCTTGTACTCCTCGCCGTCGGGGGCCAGGGCCGCCTTGTCCCGCCAGGCGGCGACGCTCTCGCTGATGGGGAAGCCGGTCAGCACGTACTCGGGCAGGACGACCAAGCGCAGGTCGGGACCGATCCAGGCCTTGGAGCCGCCGAGGCCCGCATCCACACGGGCGATGGCCGCCCTGATCTCCGAACGCGGGTCGGCCAGCCCCGTCACCGCCCGGGTCTCCAACTGCAGGGCCAGCGCCCGGTAGGCGGTCACCGGTGCCACCACGGGTCGGCCGCGGCCGAGCGGTTGACCAGGTGGGCGCGGCGGCGGACGAACCGGTTGATCGAGACCTTGCCCATACGCGAGCCGCCGAGGCCGGAGAGCTTGAAGGAGTTCTTCTCCCCTTCGTGCACCAGCGCCGTCAGGGAGGCGTCGTTGACGCTGACCGCGCCCACCTCCAGCCGCCGCGCCAGCGCGCGGGCCTCCTGCTCGGTGGCGGCGAAGACCGCCCCGGACAGCCCGTACGCGCAGTCGTTGGCCAGCCGCACCGCCTCGTCGGCGTCGTCCACGGCCATCACCGGCAGGATCGGCCCGAACGTCTCCTCGGTCATGAGCGCCATCGAGTGGTCCACGCCCGACACCACGGTCGGGCGGCACCACAGCCCGCCGCCGTGGTGCTCGATCTGGCCGCCGGTGTGCACGACCGCGCCGCGCTCGACGGCGTCGGCCAGGTGGCGCTCGATGACGCCGGCCTGGTCGGCCGCGATGATCGGGCCGATGGGGCCGCCCTCGCAGGTCAGCGTCACCTTGGCCGCCTTGTCGGCGAGCAGCGCGAGGAACTCCGCGTGTACGGCCCGCTCCACGTAGACGCGCTCGATCGACTGGCAGGCCTGCCCGGCGTTGGCGGTGCCGCCCCACAGGACGGCGGCGGCGGCCCGGTCGAGGTCGCTGCCGGCCAGCACGATGGCCGGGTCCTTGCCGCCGAGTTCCAGGAAGGCGGGGATGAACGCCTTGGCCGCGGCCTCACCGACCTTGCGCCCGGTGGGCACGCTGCCGGTGAACACGACCGCGTCGACGAGGTCGATCAGCGCGGCGCCGGTCTCCCCCGCGCCCTCGACCACCCGCAGGGGCAGCTCCTCGGGCACCAGCCTCATGAGCGGCTCGATGAACCTGGGTGTCACCTCGCTGGGCTTGACCAGCACCGCGCACCCGGCGGCCAGCGCCGGGATCGCGTCGATGAGGCCGAGCAGCAGCGGGAAGTTCCACGGGCTGATCACCCCGACCAGCTCGTACGGCACCGCCTCGCCGCCGACCACGATGCCGGGCAGGCTGGCGGGCTCGTCCTGGGGCGGGGCGAGAAGGGCGGGGGCCTGCCGTACCCACCGCTCGATCATGCCCGCCACGATCTGACGTTCCAGCACCGACTCGCCGGTGCGGCCGGTGTCGGCCACGAGCGCGGCGAGCAGTTCTTCGTCGGTGGCCAGCGCGGCCCCGAAACGGTTGAGCACGGCCCCTCGGTCCGCCTCGCGCCAGGCGGGCGCCGCCGCGCGCAGCTCGGCGGCCGTGGCCGTGAGCAGCGCGGGCGACGGTGGTGCGAGCAGGCGGTCGGTTTCCCCGGTGAGCGGGTTCCTGACCTGCGTCATGGTTACCTTCCGTTGGTGGTGCACCACTGGGCCCAGGTGGTGGCACCCCGGCCCAGTTGCTTGTTGTAGAACGACGACCAGGAGTTCTCGCTGGCGCCGGGGTCGGTGGGAGCGGCCTGGTAGAGCGGGTACTGCAGGTCGACCTTGGCACGCAGCCACGGCTCGACCTCAGCGTAGGAGTTGAGCGCCCAGCTTCGCGCGTGGTAGGTGAGCTGGCCCTGGACGCTCGCCTCCGGCAGGCACATGAAGGGCGCCCACGGGCTGGTGCGGCTCCAGCTGATCTTGGTCTTCATGGCGAGGGTGGGGACGGTGCCGTCGACGGTGCGGGCGGCGCGCTCACGGTCGTCGACGTAGAAGTCGAACATCTCCATCGCGCTGTAGTGACCGTTCTTGAGGCCGAAGCTCTCGCCGAGCGTGGTGGTGAAGTTGGTGTTGACCGGGATGTCGCTGGTCCACGCCGTTTCCTCGTGCCGCTGCTGCAGGGGCGGGCCGACGTAGGAGGGGGTGACGTTGAACGGGCCGAAGGCCACCCTGTCGTTGTTGATCGGCACGACCGGGTAGATCTTGCCGTCGACGGGGTTGGTCCACTCGGTGAGGATCTGCGTCGGGTTGGTGGGGCTGGTGTAGAAGACGATCTCGCGGGAGAGCTGGTGGATCTGCGTGGTGCCGGGCACGCGGTAGAGCCGGCGGATGTTGTAGCCCTCCAGGTTGAACAGCTTCTGGCCGTGGCGGATCTTGGGGTCGAGGGCGTTGCCCTCCACGTTGGCGTAGACCGAGCCGGAGATGCGGAAGACCATGTCCTGGCCGTCGGGGCGGCCCATGGACTGCAGCTGGAGCTGTCCGGCGTCGTCGGTGACCGTCCGGTAGATGGGGCCCGGGGCCCAGGGGTCGTCGATGTCGGCGGCGACGGCGGCTCCCGGTGCGAGACCGGTCAGCATGAGGGCGGATAAGGCGATAGCGAAGGACGGTCCACGGCGCTTCAACATCGTGTCTCCGGAGGTGGGGCGGCGATAGCGGGGGAAATACGATCATCATCGGAGAGACTCTGTCAACGCGCGTGTCGGCTCCGGGCAGAGCCCCCGGCCGCCCTCGGTCCGGGCGGCCGGGGCGGGGTCAGGCCACCCGTCGCTCGTCGATCAGCGTGCGCTTGACGCAGACGCCGCCCTTGACCCACTGCCAGACGCGGCTCTTGCTCTTGCCGTCGTCGCTGAGCACGATCAGCTCGAACAGCCGCAGGTCCTCGTCGGCTGCCTTGTAGATCCAGCTCAGGTAGATCGTGGACGCGTCCAGCTCCCAGAACTCGCCCTTGATGCGCTCGGTGTCGAAGCCGCAGCGCCCGTTGCCCAGGTACGTGCCGGGGAACTGGAGTTCCTCGGTCCTGCCGTCGTCCCAGGTGTAGCGGTTGACCTGGTGGTAGGTCTTGTCGTCCACGATGGTGCAGGTCAGGTGGGAGCGGTGGCGGTCGATCAGGTTGCCGTCCGCGTCAAGGTGGGTGTACGTGCCCTCCCACTCGCCCTCGTGGCGGGCGAGAAGCGGCATGTCATCACGAAGCCCCATAGGAACACCTCTTGCAGGGTTGGTCATGGTTTGCGGCCGACGCCGGCGACCGCCAGTTTCAGCACCGGATGGCTCTCCTGGAACGGTTGATCGGGGTCGGGACGCCAGTCAGGCACCCCTACCAGCCCGGGATCGACCATTTCAAGACCCGCGAAGAAGCGGGCGATCTCATCCTTGGTGCGGTATCGGGTGTTCCGGGCCTCCAGCAGCGAACGGCTCTGCTCGTCGCCCCTGTTCAGGAGGTGGTGGATGAACACGTAGCTGCCCGAGGGAAGGGCGGCGACGAGTTCCTTCGTGAGGTGCCAGGGGTCTTCCTCGTCCTGGACGTGGTGGAGGATCCCGCAGAGGATCAGGCCGACCGGCCGCTTGAGGTCGATGTGCGCGGTCAGCTCGCGATCGCCCAGCAGGGCGGCGGGCTCGCGCAGGTCGGCGTGTACGGCGAGCGTGTTGACGTTCCTGGCCAGCAACGCTCTGGCATGGACCAGGACATGGGGGTCGTTGTCCACATAGGCGACACGCACCCCGGGATCGACCGAGTGGGCCACCTGATGCACGTTTTCGGCTGTCGGTAACCCGGTGCCGATGTCGATCAGCTGGCGTAGACCGACCTCTCCGACCAGAAACCTGACGACCCTGCCCAGCACCGCGCGTTGCGCGCGGACCCCGATCTCGACACCGGGCATGAGCGCGCGGATGCGCTCACCCTCGGCCCGGTCGACACCGAAGTTGTCCTTGCCCCCGAGCAGGTAGTCGTACACACGAGCAGGGCTGGCCTCCGACAGATTCAGTCCGTAGGGAGCCTCACCATCGACGTCTGCCACGACACCCCTTACACCCAAACCTATGATCGCCCTCTGAGCCTATCCGGAAAGCCACCCTGCCATCTACACGACATACCAACATAAATACCCATAAAACCGGACAAAGTACGCGGTTTAATTTAAATCCGACGGTCAAAAGGCTAAAACTGACATATCCACTATATCTCCTTTAAATCTCTTCTCGTGCGTTACAGTGCGTGTCATCGTCGCTCACACCCCCTGGTTCATAAGGAGACACGGCATGCGGTTACGTGCCCTGGGGCGCACCGCCCTGATCGGCCTGGCGACAACCCTGGTGATTGCGGGGTGTTCTGGATCCGGGACCGAAAGCAAACCGGGGGGTACGGCCAACGCGTCGGGTCTGGAGAAGACCTCGTTGCTCATCGGCCAGTACCCCGGAGCCGACTCGGCGCCCCTGTTCATCGCCATGGAACGCGGCTTCTTCAAGGAGCAGGGACTTGATGTCAGGCAGGAGCCCATCCAGGCTCCGCAGGCCGTCTTGCCCAAGCTCAGCAACGGCCAGATGGACGTCGTCCTTGGCAGCTACGCCACCATCCTGACCATTCAGGAGGGCGGTTCGGAGAAGTTCAAGTACATCGCCGACTCCTATCAGGGAGCCAGCGGCGCGTTCGGCGTGATGGTCGCGAAGAATTCACCGATCAAGAAAATCTCCGACCTCAAGGGAAAGAAGATCGGCGTCAACGCGCTCAAGGGACTCGGCGTTCTCACCATGAACCCGCACCTGAAGATCAACGGCGTTGACCCGCAGAAGGACGTCACCTACGTCGAGATCGCGACCACCAACTGGCTGTCGTCGCTGGAGAAGGGCGACGCGGACGCGGTCTGGATGACCGACCCGTACGTCAGCGAGGCGGAGAGCAAGCTCGGCGCCACCATGCTGATCGACACCATGTCCGGCCCCACCGAGAGCCTGCCCATCACCGGCTGGGCCGCCACCGAGAAGTGGATCAGCGAGAACCCCAAGACCATGGCCGCCTTCCAGCGCGCGATGGCCAAGGCGCAGAACATCGCCGCCACCGACCGTGACGCGGTGACCGCGATCCTGCCCACGTTCACCAAGATCCCCAAGGAAACGGCCGCGACGATCAACCTCGGCAACTACCCGACCTCGCTGAACGCCCAGCGCATCCAACGCGTCGCCGACCTGATGGCCGAGTACGGCTTCCTGAAGGCGAAGATGGACGTGAGCACGATGATCGTCAATCCGCAGGGATGACCGCAGCGATCGACGGAACGCGGCGCGAGCGCGACCCGCTCGCCCGCGTCCCCATAGCGAAGATCACCCGCCACGTCATCGGCGTGGCGGCTTTTCTGCTTCTGTGGGAGGTCGTCAGCCGGGCCGGGCTGTTCACCTGGCTGCCGAACGCCTCCGACTCGCTGATCAGGTTCGCCACGCTGGCCGCCGACCCCGTCTTCCTCGGCGACCTGGCCGCCACGCTGACCGCCGCGATCCTCGGGCTCGGGCTCGCGGTGCTGCTGGCCGTACCGGTGGGGCTGCTGCTCGGAACGGTGCCGGTGGTCGAGGAGACCACGCGCGCCATCGTGGAGTTTCTGCGGCCCATCCCGTCGGTCGCGCTGATCCCGCTGGCGCTGTTCTTCTTCACCCCGGAGATCAACGCCAAGATCGCGCTGATCGTCTACGCCGCGTCCTGGCCCATCCTCATCAACACCCTGTACGGCGTGCGCGACGTCGACCCGGTCGCCACCGAGACCCTGCGCTCGTTCGGCTTCGGCGCGGGCGCGGTGGTGTGGCGGGTGGCGCTGCCGAGCGCGGCGCCGTTCATCTTCACCGGTGTACGGCTGGCCGCCTCGGTCACCCTCATCCTGGCCATCAGCGTGGAGTACTTCGTCGGCGGCGCCAGCGGCGTGGGCAGGTTCCTCATCGAGGCCAGCACCGGCATCGGCGAGTCGGCCATGCTCGACGTGATCGCGACGCTGATCTGGGCCGGGCTGGTCGGCCTGGTGGTCAACGCGGTGCTGCTGCGCGCCGAGCGGCGGTTGTTCAGGTGGCGCAGCTCATGATCAAGACTCTCGTCAAGCGGCTCTGGCTGATCCCCGTCGTCCTGCTCGGCTGGGAACTGGCCGCGGTCGCGGTCGCCAGCCCGTACTTCCCCGCGCCCTCGCGCATCGTGGTGCGGCTGTATGAGATGTTCGCCGCCGAGGAGGCGATCGGGCACGTCTGGCCGAGCCTGGCCAGGGTGGTCGGCGCCTGGTGCGTGGCGGTCCTGGTCGGCGTCCTGCTGGGCGTGGCGCTGGGGCGTACGCGATGGCTGGCCGACTACATCGACCCGCTCGTGGAGTTCGGCCGGGCGGTGCCGCCGCCGGCGATGCTCCCGGTCTTCCTGGTGTTGTTCAGCATGGGCACCGAGGTCCAGGTGGCCACGATCATCTTCGGCATCATCTGGCCGATCCTGCTGAACTCCATCGACGGCGCCCGCCACGTGGAGCGGATGCAGATCGAGACGGCGACCGTCTTCGGCATCCCCGCCCACCTGCGGGTCCTGCGCATCATCCTGCCCGCCGCCTCCCCCAAGATCTTCGCGGGGCTGCGGCTGAGCGTCTCGCTGGCGCTCATCCTCATGGTCGTCTCCGAGCTCAAGGGCAGCACGGAGGGCATCGGCTACCTGCTCAGCCTCGCCTCGAACAATGCCGACATGCCCGCCCTGTGGGCCGGCGTCGTGATGCTCGGCGTGCTGGGCTTCCTTCTCAACTCCCTGTTCCTCATGGGCGAGCGCCGCGTCCTCGCCTGGCACCACAACCGGAGGCGGTCATGACAGACCTGCTGATCAGGAACGTGCGGGTGGTCACCCACGAGCGTGACGAACCCGTCGAGGCGGACATCGCGATAACGGACGGCCGCATCACCGCGGTCGCCCCCGGCCTGCCGCCCGGCGACGACGTCATCGAGGGGAACGGCAAGCTCGCCTTCCCCGGCGTGGTCGACGCCCACCAGCACTGGGGCATCTACAACGCGCTGGAGGAGGACGCCTCGACCGAGAGCCGGGCGGCCGCCCAGGGCGGCGTCACCACCGCGCTCACCTACATGCGCACCGGCCAGTACTACCTCAACCGGGGCGGCCCCTACGCCGAGTTCTTCCCCGAGGTGCTCTCCCGGGCCGAGGGCCGCGCCTACATCGACTACGGCTTCCACCTGGCGCCCATGTCGAGCACGCACATCGCGGAACTGCCCGACCTGATCGAGAAGCACGGCGTGCCCAGCTTCAAGATCTTCATGTTCTACGGCGGGCACGGCCTGCACGGCCGTTCCAACGACCAGAGCCGCTTCCTCATGCTGCCCGACGGCGAGCGCTACGACTACGCCCACTTCGAGTTCGTCATGCGCGGCGTCCAGGCGGCCCGCGAGCGCTTCCCCGACCTGGCCGGCGAGATCTCGCTGTCGCTGCACTGCGAGACCGCCGAGATCATGACCGCCTACACCAAGCTGGTCGAGGAGGCCGGCGAGCTCAGCGGCCTGGCCGCCTACAGCGCCTCGCGGCCGCCGCACTCCGAGGGCCTGGCCGTCTTCATCGCCTCCTACCTGGCCCACGAGACCGGGCTGGCCAACATCAACCTGTTGCACCTGTCCTCGCGCAAGGCGCTGGACGCCGCGGTGCGCATGGCCGCCGCCTTCCCGAACATCGACTTCCGCCGCGAGGTCACCATCGGGCACCTGCTGGCCTCCGTCGAGACCGCGGAAGGGCTGGGCGGCAAGGTCAACCCGCCGATCCGGCCGCGGGAGGACGTCGAGGCGCTGTGGGAGTACGTGCTCGACGGCACCGTCGACTGGGTGGTCAGCGACCACGCCTGCTGCCGCGAGGAGTTGAAGTACGGCGAGCCGCGGGACGACGTGTTCGTGGCCAAGGCGGGGTTCGGCGGCGCGGAGTACCTGCTGCCGGGGCTCGTCTCCGAGGGGCGGCGGCGCGGCCTGCCGTACGGAAGAATCGCGGCGCTCACCTCGTGGAACCCCGCGCGCAGGTACGGCCTGCGGTCCAAGGGCACGATCGCGCCCGGCTACGACGCGGACGTGGCGCTGGTTGACCCGGACCAGACGTGGACGGTGCACGCGGCCGACTCGGAGTCCACGCAGGAGTACACGCCGTTCGAGGGCTTCGAGCTGACCGCTCGGGTGACCGACACGTTCGTGCGCGGCCACCACGTCATGGACGCCGGTAAGATCATCGGCCGTCCCCTCGGCTCCTATCTCGTGAGGCCCGGTGTTCACTGAAGGCGAGCTCCTCTACCTGCGTGACCACACGATCGGCCGGCTGGCCAGCGCCGGCGCGGACCGGCGCCCGCACGTGGTGCCGGTGCGGTTCCGGCTGTCGGAGGACGGACGGTCGCTGGAGATCGGCGCGCGCGACCTGCCCGTCCGCGGGCAGCGGCGCGCCTACCGCGACAACGCCGCCGAGAACCCGGAGCTGGCGATCGTCGTGGACGACTACACCGAGGACGGCGTGCCGCGCGGCCTGCTCATCCGCGGCACCGCCAAGCTCCACGACGACGGCGGCGAGCAGGTGGTGCGCGGCGGCGGTCCGCAGTGGCTCGAGCTGCTGCCCGCCTCGATCTCCTCGTGGGGGATCGACTCGGCCGGGTACGCGCCCCCGATCCGCCGCGCGTTCTAGCCGCCCTGCCAGGCCAGCACCCTGCGCTGTACGGCCAGCAACACCGCGTTGAGCGCGTACCCGAGGACCCCGATCAGCACCACCGCCGACCACATCCTGGGCAGGTCGCCGACCGCGTAGGCGTCCTGCAGCAGGTAGCCGATGCCATTGGACGAGCCGGGCATCAGCTCGGCGAAGACCATGAGGATCAGCGCCACGGACATGCTCAGCCGCAGGCCCGCGAACACCTTCGGCAGCGCCGACGGCACCAGCACCCGCCACAGCCGCTGGGCGGCGGTCAGGCGGAAGACCTGGGCGGTCTCCAGATGCTGCCGGTCCACGCCTTTGACGCCGTCGGCGGTGTTGAGCAGGATCGGCCAGATCGTGGCGAAGGCGATCGTGGCCAGCTGCATCTGGGTGCCGACGCTGAGCAGCACGATGAAGACCGGCACCAGCAGCGGGGGCGGGACGGCGCGGAAGAGCTGCAGCACGGGGTCGGCGTAGGCGCGCGCCTTCTCCGACCGCCCCAGGACGAAGCCCAGGACCACCCCGGTGACCACCGCGCCCGCGAGCCCGGCGGCGAGCCTGCCCAGGCTGGGGGCGAAGTGCTCGATCGCCTGGCCGGTGAGGATGTAGGGGCCGGAGAACCACATCTCGTACATGCGCGCCGCGATCTGCGAGGGCGGCGGGAAGAAGCGGTTGCCCGCCGAGCGCGACAGCGCCTCCCAGGCCAGCGCGCAGGCGGCGAACACCGCCCAGCGGATCACCGGTGGGTCCAGGGGAACAGGCGGCGCTCGCCGCGTACCAGCAGGGTGTTGGCGAGCAGGCCGAGCAGGGCGGCCCAGACGGTGACGGCCAGCACCTCGACCGTGGCGTCGGGGACGAACGTGGACTGGGCCACGTGCACCCCGATCCCCTGGCCGGTGCCCATGAAGATCTCGCCGGCGATGGTGGCGATCAGGGCGATGCCGGCCGCCAGCCGTACACCGGTGGCGATGAACGGCGCCGCGCTCGGCAGCGAGACCCGCACCAGCACCGCGGTACGGCCGAAGCCGAAGGCGCGCAGCGTGTCCACGGCCACCGGCTCGACGTCGCGCAGCCCGTACACGGCGTTGAACAGGACCGGCCACAGCGCGACGTAGGTGACGACCACGACCCGGGTGGTGCCGCCGGAGCCGAGCATCATGCCGACCAGCGGGAAGAGCGCGACGCCCGGCATCGGGCGGAGGAACTCCAGCACCGCCCTGCTCGCCCGCTCCACGCCCGGCAGACTGCCGAGCAGCAGCCCGGCCGGGATCGCGAGGGCGGTGGCCAGGAGGGTGCCGCCCGCCCAGGTGAGCAGGGTGCCCGCGAGGTGGGACAGGTAGCCGGGCTCCAGGGCGAGCGCCGCCGCCCTGGCCAGGATGTCCCCGGCGGGCGGCAGCGTGCCCCCGCTCGCCCGGCCCAGCGCCTCAAGTCCGGCCAGCAACAGCGCGACGCCCACGGCGCCGCGCCGGCGGAGCCCGGTCAACCGCCCGGGGTGTAGATGAGGTCGGCGGCCTTGAGGCCGCCCTTGAGCAGGCCCTCGACCTTCATCTGGTCGATGACGCGCTGCAGTCGGGCGGCATCGGGCGCGGTCGGGAAGTCGACGAGCTTGATCGCCGCGGCGGTCGTGGCGTCCATCTTGGTGTAGGAGGGCAGTTGCAGGACCTTCTCGACGCTGACCCGGTCGGCGGCCAGGCTCTGCGCCTTGCCGAGGGCCGTGGCGAGGGCGGCGGCGGTCTTCGGGTTGGCGTCGATCCACTCCTGCTTGACGAAGTAGCCGGCGGTGGGCCAGTTCTGCGTGGTGCCGGAGGCCAGGTCGGTGACGAGGCGGAAGCCCTTGCCCGCGGCCTGGCTGGTGAACGGCTCGGTGAAGGCGGCGGCGTCCACCTGTCCCGCCTCGACCGCGGCGATCGTGTTCGGGACCGGCACCTGCACGTACTCGACCTTGGCCGGATCGGCGCCGGCGTCGCGCAGGACCGCGTTGAGCATGAGCGGCTGGACGTTCTTCAGCACCGCGACGGCGACCTTCTTGCCCTCCAGGTCCTTGACCGTCTTGATCGGCGAGGACTCCGGCACCATGACCGCCTGGACGCCGGGCTTGCCGACCGACCCCTCAGAAATGATCTTCAGTTTGGCGCCGTTGTCGATGATCTGCAGCAAGCTCACGTAGTTGGCGAAGCCCAGGTCGACCTCGCCGCTGTTGAAGGCGACGCTGCCCGCCTTGCTGTCGGTGAAGAACTGCGCGGTGAGGTCCAGGCCCTCGCTCTTGAAGACGCCCTTGTCGAGCCCCACGTGCAGCCCCGCCTGGTCGAGGAACGGCAGCGCCATCGCCTTGACCACACTCGACTCCCGGCCCGCGGCGGTCTTGCCCGGCTCCGCCGCGTCCGTCCCCGAGCCGCATCCCGCCAGCGCCGTCGCGGCCACCAGGACCACTAACAGCGACATTCGGGAGAATTTCATGAAATTTCCACCTCTTCCGGCTTACGCCCCCTGCCACCCGAGCAGGCGGCGCTCGATCACGACGAACAGGGAGTTCACCACGTAACCGAGCAGACCGAGCAGCGCGATGGCGGCCCAGACCCCCGGGGTGTCGAACCCCCGCTGTGCCTGCAGCAGCTGATACCCGATCCCGTCGGTGCCGCCGAACAACTCGGAGATCACCATCATGATCAGTGCCAGCGAAAGACTCAACCGCAGACCGGCCAGGATCTTCGGCGCCGCCGCCGGGATGATGACCCTGCGGACCTGCTCGGCGCGGGACAGTCCGAACACGCGGGCCGTCTCGATCTGCAGGACCTCGACCGAGCGGGCGCCGTCGATGGAGTTCAGGAGCACCGGCCAGATGACGCCGAAGACGATCCCGGCCAGCTGCGTGGCCAGGCCGCCCTGCAGCAGCGCGAGGAAGAAGGGCAGCAGCAACGGCGGCGGCACCGAGCGGCCGAACTGGATCAGCGGCCCGGCGTAGTCCTGGGCCGCCCGCGAACGGCCGATCAGCACCCCCGCCAGCACACCGGCCGCGGCGGCCACCACCCATCCGGTGAACATGCGGGCCAGGCTCGGCAGCAGGTTGGCCACCGCCTCGTCGGTCAGGAACAACCGGGCGGCCGGGCCGGCGAACCAGAGCTCGCGCATCCGGCCCGCGATGGCGGTCGGCGGCGGGAAGTCCGTGTCGGCCTTCAGCCGCGTGAGCACCTCCCACACGACCAGCACGGCGGGCACGAACCACAGCCTGTTCAGCACGCTCACTCCGCCGCTCCCCTGCGCGCCTCGTGCCAGCGGAACAGGCGGCGCTCCCCCGCCACCAGCAGCGTGTTGGCCAGCAGGCCGGCCGCGCCCGCCCAGAGGGTGGCGGCCAGCATGAGATCGGTACGGTTGCCGCTGCCCGCCTGGATGACGAAGACGCCGATGCCGGAGCCGCCTCCGGCCAGCAGTTCCGCGCTGACCGCGAGGATCAGGGCCACACCGGCGGCGATGCGGACACCGGTGGCCACGAACGGGGCGGCGCTGGGCAGGCTGACCCGCCACAGCACCGCCAGGGGGCCGAAGCCGAAGCTGCGCAGGGAGTCCTTGGCCAGGGGGTCGACCTCGCGCATGCCGTACAGCGTGTTGATGAGGATGGGCCACACGGCGGCGTACACGATCACCGAGGCCTTCATCGCGACGTCCACGGGGATGAGCAGGATCGCCAGCGGGATGATCGCCACCGACGGGATGGGACGCATGAACTCCAGCAGCGGGCGGGTCGCCCGCTCGGCGGCGGGCAGCGCGCCGAGCGCCACGCCCGCGGGCACCGCGACGGCTACGGCGGCCAGCAGGCCGAGCGCCCAGTTGAGCAGGGTGGCGGCGACGCCCGCCAGGAACGCGGGGTCGGCCAGGAGCAGCGCGGCCTCGATCAGCACGGCCGAGGGCGGCGGGAACACCACGCCCTCGGCCAGCCAGAAGCGCACGACCAGCTCGGCCACGAGCAGGAACGCGGCGACGCCCGCCGCGCCCCGCACGGCACGCACGCTCATCCGGTGGGGCTGACCAGGAGCGTCTTGACGTCCAGAGGCTGCTTGAGATAGCCGAACTCCAGCATCAGGTCGGCCACCCGCTGCAACCTGGCCGCGTCGAGGTCGGTCGGGAAGCTGCCCAGCGTGATCTTCGTGACCGCGGTCTTGTCGATCTTCGAGTACGAGGGGATGACCGCCTCGACGACCTTGCGGTCACCGGCGGCCAGCTTCTGCGCCTTGCCGATCGCGCGCTGGAAGGCGGCGAGCGTCTTGGGGTTCTTCGCGACCCACTCGCCGGTGGCCATCCAGGCGGCGATCGGCAGGCCGGCCGTCGGCCCCGTCATGGTGTCGGCGAGGACGCGCAGGCCCGGCTGGACCTGCGTGGCGGTGATGAACGGCTCGGTCAGCCACGCCGCGTCGGCCTGCCCGGCGGCCAGCGCGTTGCCCATGTCGGGGAAGGGCTTCTCGACGAACTTCACCTCGCCCGGCGCCACGCCCGCGCTCTTCAGCGTCGAGGTGACGGCCAGCGTGCCGATGTTGTTGAGGGTGTTGACCAGGATGGTCTTGCCCTTGAGGTCGGCGACCGCCCGGATCGGGGAGTCCTTGGCCACCATGAGGTCGAAGGTGTTCGGGGCGGCGCCGTAGAGGTCGCCGACCACCTTCACCTTCTCGCCCCTGCTCGCGGCCAGGAACGTGGAGACGTAGTTCGTGTGGGAGACGTCGAGGGCGCCGCTCTTGATCTGCGGCAGCGCGACGGCGCCGCCCTGGATCGTGATCGGCTCGACGGTGAGGCCCTCTTCCTTGAAGAAGCCCTTGGACTGGGCGATGTAGAGGGCGGCCGCGTCGGGGATGGGCAGCGCGCCCACCTTGATGACGGGCTTCTCCAGCCCGCCGGTGGACGCCTGCTCGGCACCGCCGCACGCGGTCAGCGCCAGTGTGGTGGCGAGCAGGAGGGCGGGGATCGTACGTCTCATGGTGCGCGCTCCGGGGGGTGGGGAGGGCCTGCCGCAAGAGACGATATTTCATGACGCGCGGCTTTTCTGACACCTTTTCGACGAGTGAAATCCCCAATCCGGACTCAAAGGCACAAAGCAACGTGAATTCTGGTCAATGCCAGCTATGGCCTCACAATTCGGGCCTCCGCTAGAGTCAGGGGGTCACTCGCGCCCCTCAAGGAACCCAGCCTTGCTCGAGATATCCAACCTCAGCCACACCTACGGCAGCGGCCCCAGCGCCCACCACGCCATCGAAGGCCTCTCCCTGAGCGTCGCCGACGGCGAACTGCTGTGCATCGTCGGCCCCTCCGGCGCCGGCAAGTCCACACTGCTGCGCAGCATCGCCGGCCTCCTCACGCCCACCGGCGGCGAGATCAAGGTCGACGGGCAGGTGGTCACCCACACACCCGACAACCTGGCCGTCGTCTTCCAGGACTACAGCCGCTCGTTGTTCCCGTGGATGTCCGTGGCCGACAACGTCGCCCTGCCACTGCGCCGCAAGAACATGGACAAGAAGGCGCGCAGAGACGCCGCGCAGGAGGCGCTGGAGTCGGTCGGGCTGGGGGACGCGGGCAAGAAATACCCGTTCCAGCTGTCCGGCGGCATGCAGCAGCGGGTGGCCATCGCCCGCGCCCTCGCCTACCGTCCGACGCTCATGCTCATGGACGAGCCCTTCGGCTCCGTCGACGCCCAGACCCGCGAGGACCTCGAAGACCTCGTCCTCCAGGTACGCGGCCACCACCAGATGACCATCGTGCTCATCACCCACGACATCGACGAGAGCGTGTACGTCGGGGACCGCGTGGTCGTCCTGTCCAAGGCGCCGGCCAACGTGGTCGGCGACCTGCCGGTGGAGCTGCCGTCCCCCCGCGACCAGATCACCACCCGCGAACACCCCGACTTCGTCCACCTCCGCGCCGAGGTGGGCCGCCTGGTCCGCGGCCTGGACTCCAAAACTCCTGCCTGAACTGTCTCCACACGTTTTATGGGTTACGGCAAGCCGCCCCACCCCCACCCGCCGCACGTGGCCGGTGACCTTCCAGGGGAACGCTCCTCCGCCTCCCCGGCCGGCCACCGCGACGTGCGCACGTTGACCCCCTGAGCGGGAAAACCACCGCACACCCAGGGGCTCACCTCGTGGACCCCAGGCACCACGCTGCGAGACGTCACCCGGCCACGCCTGGGGGTTCACGCCGGCAAGGGAGCGGTTCCAAACCACAGCCCCCGGTGGGTTTTCGGGCCCGTGTTCCCGGGGTGGGTTCTCGGACTCGTGAGCCCCTGTGGGTTCCCGGGTCCGTGCCCCGGTGGGTTCTGGGGCGGTGTCCTGGGGTGGGTTCTGGGCCGGGTGGCGGGGGTGGTTGGCCGGGCTTGGTTGGCTCGGCCAACGTTCTGCGGCTATGCCGGGGCGATCTGGCGGGTCAGGGCGTGTTCGACCAGCGTGATCAGGGTGGACTTGACCGACTCCCTGTTGCGGGCGTCGAGGCGGACGATCGGGGTGCCGTCGCCGACCGTCAGTGCCTCGCGCAGTTCCCGCTCATCGTGCAAGAAGGCCCCGTCCCAGCCGTTCACACCGACCACGAACGGCAGCTTGGCCTCTTCGAAGTAGTCGATGGCCGGGAAGCTGTCGGCCAGGCGGCGCGTGTCCACGAGGACCACCGCGCCGATGGCGCCGCGTACCAGGTCGTCCCACATGAACCAGAACCGGTGCTGGCCCGGCGTCCCGAACAGGTACAGGATCAGGTCGCGGTCCAGCGACACCCGGCCGAAGTCCATCGCCACCGTGGTCGTGGTCTTGTTGGGAGTGAGCGACACGTCGTCGACGCCGGCCGACGCGTCGGTCATGACGGCCTCCGTGGTGAGCGGCAGGATCTCAGAGACCGCTCCCACGAACGTCGTCTTGCCCACGCCGAAACCTCCAGCCACGACGATCTTCGTCGAGGTGAGGCCGGCGCTAGAGCCTGCGAAGTCCACTGAGTACCCTTTCGAGCAAGTTGAGGTCCGGCTTCCCCGCGTCCAGCGCAGGCTGGTGCACGCGGATCAGGCCTTCCGACGCCATGTCGGCGATCAGCACCCGGACCACCCCGAGAGGTTGCCGTAAAAGGGCGGAGATCTCCGCAACCGACCGAACATTTCGTGTCAGCTGGATGATCGCCTGATACTCCGGACTCAAGAGGGAAATATCTTGGTATTCCGACGTCACGGAGGAAACCAGCGCCTCCATGGCGAACTTCATCCGCGGAGCGGTCCGCCCCCCGGTCACGGCATAGGGCCGTACCAGAGAGCTCGGCTTCTGCGGACGGGGCGCCGACGGATGCGGCGGAGTGCTATCACCAGCCCAACCCTGACCTGACACCATGATCTCCTGTCACCGCCCGGCTAGCGGGGGCGGGCCGCCTGCAGCTCCGCCCGTACGGCGGGCGTCAGCACCTGACCGGCCCGCTCCACGAGGAGCGTCATCTGGTAGGCCACCAGGCCCATGTCGCAGTCGGGCGAGGCGAGCACCGCCAGACACGATCCATCACTGATCGACATGATCATCAAAAGGCCGCGTTGCATCTCGATCACCGTCTGGGTGACCATGCCGCCCTCGAAGACGCGGGCCGCGCCCTGGGTCAAGCTGATCACACCGGAGGCGACCGCGGCGAGCTGGTCGGCCCGGTCCTTGGGGAACCCCTCGGAGAAGGCCAGCGGCAGACCGTCCGACGACACGACAACGGTGTGCGCCACACCGGGCACGTTGTTGACGAAATCGGTGATCAGCCAGCTGATGCCACGCGCTCCCTGGCTCAGTTCTCTCATTCCTTCTCCTTCAGATCCTCACGGCCCTGCCGTACACCCTGCTGGAAGCTGGAGAGCCTGCTGCGCAGGCGCTCGGGTGAGATCGGCGGTGCCGGTGACGTCAATGGGGGCTCGGCGGAGCCCGCCGTGCCCGGCACCAGGTTGGCCTTGGGCACCCGCCGCGGCAGGCCCGAGGCGGTGGTACCGCCCCTGGCGGGCTCGGCGGCGGCCTGCGCGGCCTGGAAACCGCTGTCGGCCGGGGAGGTCCAGGAAGCGCCGGCGCCGGACTGTCCCGGCCTGCGCTGCGGCAGCCCGGACTTGCCGACGCCACCCGCCTGCCCGGACCCGGCAGCACCCGCACCCCCGGCACCCGCACCGGGCCCACCGGCACCCGGACCACCCGCGCCGGGACCACCCGCGCCAGGACCCGCATGACCGGAACCCGCACCCGCGTAGCCGGGGCCCGCGTGGCCGGAACCCGTGTGACCGGAACCCGCGTTGCCGGGGCCTCCATAGCCGGAACCGGCGTTGCCGGAGCCCGGCTGACCGGGGCCGCCGTGGCCGGAGCCGCCATAGCCTGCGCCACCGTGGCCGGAGCCGCCGTGGCCCGGGCCGCCGTGGCCGGAGCCAGGGGCGCCCGCGCCCGCGTAGTCCTGGCCAGGGGCTCCTGAACCCGCGTAGTCCTGGCCGGGTCCGCCGGGGTAGTCGGAGGAGCCGCCGGGGCCCGGGTAGCCGGGCTGGCCGCCTGAGTCCCCGTGGCCGCCCTGACCGGCTCCCGCGTAACCGCCCTGGGAGTCCGCGTGGCCGCCGGGGCCTGCGCCCTGGCCGTAGCCCTGGCTCTGGCCGTAACCGGAGACCGGCGGGGGGCCGTCGGCCGAGATGACCGGGTGGGGCATGGTCGGGGGCGAGTCGGCCTCGAAGGAGTCGTAGGCGGGGCTGTTGCCGACCGCGCCGAACGCGCCCGTCCCCGGACCGTTGAAGCCGTCGGAGGAGGAACCCTGAGCGCCGGCGTACCCGCCCTGTCCCACCGGTCCGAACGCGCCGGTCGAAGGACCGGGCAGCTCGGGATCGGCGGGCGGCTCCTGGGCCTTCAGCGGGTCGGGCTCGGGCCGGCGGAACCAGTCGGAGCCCACCGACGAGAAGATCGGCAGGAAGTCCTCGCCCTCGGACTCCATGGGCGAGCTGTCGACCACGGGCAGCGGACCGGTGAGGTCCTGCGAGGCGTAGTCGGTGTTGTAGGGCGTGAACAGCCCGTTGCCCGAGCCGTTGCCGTTGGGGGCCGAGGAGGCGACCGACGGCCAGTTCGACTCTTCGCCGAAGGACGGCCACCGCTGGTCGACCTCAAGCGGCGGCGGCTCCTCCGCGAAGGAGGGCCAGCGCTGGTCGGCCGGGAGCGGCGGCGGCTGCTCGGCGAACGACGGCCAGCTCGCCTCGGGCGACTGCTCGGCGAAAGGCGACTCACCGGCGAAGGGGGACTGGCCGTCAAAGGGCTGGCCGTCGAAGGACTGACCGGCGAACGGCTGGCCGGCCGAAGGCTGCTGGTCGGCGAAGGGCTGTTGCTCACCGAAGCGGGGCTGGTCGGCGAAGGGCGGCTGTTCACCGAAGGCGGCGGGCGCCTGGTCGCCGGGCGCGTCCGCGTAAGGCGGCTGACCGGGCTGGGACGGCTCCTCGCCGTACGGGTTCCAGCCGCCCGTGTCCGGCACCGGCATCGAACCCGGCCACTGGGTGTCGGCCAGCGACTCGTGGGCGCGTACCTCGGGAGTGTCGGGGTTGGCGTACGGCGGCGAGCCCAGCATGGCCGGGTCGAAGGTGGTGAAGCTGTCGTACTGCCCGCGCTGCTGCGGCACCATGCCGTTGGCGGCGGCGACGAGCATGTCGGGCAGCATGACCAGCGCGCTGAGCCCGCCGGTCTCCCGCATGCGTAGCTGGACCCGGATGCCGTGGCGCAGGGCCAGGCGGCCGACCACGAACAGGCCCATGCGCCGGGACACGGACACATCCACGACGGGCGGGTTGGCCAGGCGCCAGTTGGCCTCGGCCAGTTCGTCGCCGCTCATGCCGATGCCCAGGTCGCTGATGGTGACGACGAAGCCGCCGTCGGCGGCCGCGCTGGTGACGCTGACCCGGCTCTCGCGCGGCGAGAAGGAGATCGCGTTCTCGATCAGCTCGGCGAGCAGGTGGACGGCGTCGGTGACGGCCGGGCCGACGATCTGGATGTCGGACGGGATCTGGATCTGGACCCGCTCGTAGTTCTCGACCTCCGACAGCGAGGCGCGGGCGATGTCGACCAGCGGGACGGGCTCGCTCCACTTGCGCGCGGCCTCCTGGCCGGCGAGGACCAGGAGGTTCTCGCTGTTGCGGCGCATGCGGGTGGCCAGGTGGTCGAGGCGGAAGAGGTTGGCGAGCCGGTTCTCGTCCTCCTCGCCCTGCTCCAGGCCTTCGATGAGCTGCAGCTGGCGTTCGACGAGCGTCTGCGAGCGGCGCGAGAGGTTGACGAACATGGAGTTGACGTTGGCGCGCAGCTTGGCCTCGTCGCCGGCCAGCCGGATCGCCTCGCGGTGGACCTCGTCGAAGGCCCGTGCCACTTCCCCGATCTCGTCCCGGGTGTTGACGCCGACGGAGGGGACCTCCGGCGTGGCGGCGCCGTCTCCGGACTCGCGCAGCACGCGGACGGTCTCCGGCAGCCTGGTCGTGGCCACCTGGAGCGCCTCGGCGCGCAGCCGGCGCAGCGGGCGTACCAGCGAACCGGCCACGCGGGTGGTGATCACCAGGACGAGGAGCAGCAGCACGAGGATGAGCGCGCCGGAGATGATGGCGTTGCGCTGCTCGGCGTCGCTCAGCTCGCGGGTCTTGGTCACGACGGCCGTGGCGAGCGAGTCTTCCACCTTGCGCATGGCGTTGACGGTCAGCGTGGTGCTGTCGTACCAGAAGAGCAGCTCACGGCGCGGGGTGGCGGTGATGTCGAGGTCGCGGATCTCCTTGTACTCACGCAGCTGGGCCAGGGCGCGCTGGCGCATGGCGTCGGCGCGGTCGATGGCCGGGCCCTTGAGCGTGTCGGTGTACAGGGAGGTGTACTTGGCCTGGGCCTCCTGCTCGAAGATGGCCAGTTCTGCCTGCTGGGCGTTCCAGGAGCCGAGGAAGTCCGACAGGTCGTCGTAGTCCAGCTTCCGCTCGACCAGCGCGACGATCAGGATGCCCTGCTGGCGGGCGACCTGCTCCTTGCCGCGCTGGAGAGCGCCGAGGGCGGCCACGTCCTTGATCAGGCTGTCGTCGTCGCCCACCTGGCCGAGCTCGTCCTGGAGGTTCTCCAGGACGTCGATCATCGTCGAGTAGGTGCGGATCGCGGCTCGGGGCGGGACGCTCTCGCCCAGGATCGACTCGCGCAGGCCGTCGAGGCCGATGAGCCAGCGGCGCATGCTCTCGACTTCCTGCCGCACGCGCGGCGCGTGCGCGTCGTCGATGGCGGCCGTGCTGTCGAGCACCTTGGTCTTGGCGCCGTCCACGACGGCGCGCTGCGTGCGCAGTTGCGCCATCCGGCTGGGCCGCCGCTGGTCGGCGATGTACCAGGCGGTGAGCGTGCGCTCCTTGGCCATCTCGTGGGAGAGCGCGCCGATGCGCTGGACCAGCTCGGCGACCTGGGTGAGCCGCCGGTACTCGGCGCTGGTGCCGATCGCGTTGGCAAGCTGAATACCGGCCAGGAGCACACCGACGATGGTGGGGATGAGGATCAGGGCCACCAACCTAGAGCGCACACGCCAGTTAGCCAGCCGGAACCGTCCGCCTGTGTACTCCCCTGGCGTCGCGTGCCTGGGGTTTTCCGTCCTCACTGACTCTCGCTACCTCTCGCGCTACGTGCTCGAAAAATCTGACACGCGTGCGGCGCATGGGATTCCGCGGGCGTGGGTAATTGGAACACAACCCGTACCAGATCGGCCAACCGTGCATTTCCCATCAAACGCGACCAAACGTGTCATTTCGGTCGGTTTCGCCTTCAGCTTTCAGGCCGGCCGGAAAGAGTCCCGCTCGGCCGGGGCAGCGTGTTTGATCATCAGGTGACGGGTCACCGAGTACTCCTGAACGGCCTCCTGGCTCATGTCCTTGCCGAATCCGCTGCCCTTGACGCCGCCGTGCGGGGCCTCGCTGGCGATCGGAAGATGGTCGTTTACCCAGGTCACACCCACGTCCAGGCGATGCGACACCCTCATGGCCCGCGCCACGTCCCGCGACCAGACCGATGAGGCCAGGCCGTAGCGGGTGTCGTTGGCCAGCCGTACCGCATCGTCCTCGTGATCGAACGGAAGCACCACAAGGACCGGACCGAAAAGTTCACCTTGCACGATTTCACTGTCCTGCGCCACGCCGGTGACGAGCGTCGGCGGGTAGTAGAACCCGGGGCCGTCGATCGGCGTCCCGCCGTGCACCACCCGGGCGCCCGCCCGCTCGACGAAGCCGTGCACCCGCTCGCGATGGGCCGCCGAGACCAGCGGGCCGATGTCCGTGGCCGCGTCCCAGGGGTCGCCTACGGTGATCTTGGCGAGGGTCGCCCGAAGAGCCTCGACCGTGTCGTCGAAGACCGTCCTGGCGACGTAGACGCGCGTGGCGGCGGTGCAGTCCTGGCCGGTGTTGTAGGTGGCGCCCATGGCCACGCCGCGCGCCGCCTCCTCCAGGTCGGCGTCCTCGAACACCAGAGCCGGGGCCTTGCCGCCGAGCTCCAGGTGGACCCGCTTGAGCGTGCGGGCCGCGCCGGTCATGACCGCGCGGCCGGTCTCGGTGGAGCCCGTCACGCTGACCATGTCCACGCCGGGGTCGGTCACCAGCGCCTCGCCCACGGCCCCGTCGCCGAGCACCACCTGCACGAGCCCCTCGGGCGCGCCGGCCCGCGCGAACAGCTCCGCCAGCCGCAGCGTGGAACGAGGGGTCTGCGGCGCGGGCTTGATGACGACCGCGTTTCCAGCCGCGACCGCAGGCCCCACCTTCCATACGGCCATGATGAACGGAAAGTTCCACGGCGCGATCGACCCGACCACCCCGACCGGGCGGCGCAGCAGCACCGAGGTGTACCCGGCGCTGAGCACACCGGCTCCGGTGCCGTCCAGCGAGCGCGCGGCCCCGGCGAAGAAGCGCAGGTTGTCGACGGCGAACGGCAGCTCGCCGTCGCGGAAGACCGCGGCCGGCTTGCCCGTCTCCTCGACCTCCAGCCTGGTCAGCTCCTCGGCGTCGGCCTCCACGAGGTCGGCCAGGCGCAGCAGCAGCCGCGCCCGCTCGGCCGGAGTGGTCTGCGACCACTCCTCGAAAGCCCGCCGGGCCTTGCGTACGGCTACCGCCACCTCCCCCACCGGAGTGTCGGGAAGATCGGCGAAGGGCTGCCCGGTGGCCGGGTTGATCAGTTGGCGCATGGGGTTCTTTCCTTGGATGACCCGGTACGGCCCAGCGGTGCGGGCCGTACCGGCGGATTACTTCAGGCCGAGCTGCTCGATGAGGTCGGCGGCCTTGCGCAGGCCGTCGCGCTCGCGGATCTCCTCGCCGGTGGCGGCCAGCTCGGCACGCAGTTCGGCGTCGCCGAGCAGGCGCTCCAGGGCGCCCTTCAGCTCCTCGTCGGTGAAGGTGTAGGTCGACAGCCGCACGCCGTAGCCGAGCTCGTCCACGCGCTGGGCGTTGTCGTACTGGTCCCAGAACAGCGGCAGCAGGATCATCGGCTTGCCGAAGTGCAGGGCCTCGACGGTGGTGTTGTTGCCGCCGTGGGTGATCACCAGGTCACAGAGCGGGATGATCTTCGTCTGGGGGAGGAACTCCGCGCCGTACATGTTGTCGGCCAGCTTGATCTCCTCGTGCAGCGGGCCCTTGGAGACGATGAACTGGTGCGGGGTGGTGGCCAGCACGTCGATCACCCGCTGCATGAGCTCCACGTCGGAGGAGCCGAGCGAGCCCAGCGAGAAGTAGACCAGCGCGCCCTCGCCCCGCTGGAAGGGCAGCTCGAAGGCCTCCTCGGTCTCGCGCACGGAGGAGTCGAGCCGGTGCCACGACGGGCCCAGCGGGCGGGCGTTGGTGTAGTCGAGCACCTCGGGGTACACGTAGAGGTTCAGGTCGCCCTCGTGGATGAAGTCCAGGTCGGGCAGCGGGCTCGTGCCCTGCTCGACGCACCAGGCGTTGAAGGCGGTCCAGATCTCGCGGTGGGTGCGCTCGTACTCGGCGCGGAAGGCGTCCCAGCCGGCGCGGTCGTCGGCGGGCAGGCCGGAGAAGACCGGCGCGATGTTCTCGCCGCGCACCTCCAGCGGGTTGCACGACACGATGCGCGCGAACTTCTTGCCCGCGGTCAGCAGCGCCGGGAAGGTGATCACGTTGTCCTCGACGATGACATCGGGGTTCACGCGCTCGATGATGGCCTTGAGCTGCGGCTCGCAGTACTTGGCACCGTCGATGAGGGAGTCCCAGATCGGCTTGGTGACGGTCGCGAGCTGCTCCAGGGTGGTCTTGCGGTACTCCGGCGCGGTCTCGCGGATGAAGTCCTTCCAGAACTGGCCGGGGTCCTGCTCCTCGGCGTCCTCTGCCGGGGGAGCCAGGTCGACCAGGTCCTCCTCGAAGCCGAGCGCTTCGAGCTTGCCCTTCCAGGACGCCTCGGCCGCGAAGACGACCCGGTGTCCGCGGCGGCGCAGGATGTCGCCGATGCCGATGCTGTTGTTCGTCGGCCCGTACGCGCTCTCGGGCATGAACAGGATGGTGAGAGCCATGTGGTCACTCCGGGGGGAACGTCAATCTGAACGGGAATTCAAATGCTGATCTAGCGCAAAGGTCAACTTCGCGGCACTATGGTGACGGATTTGCTGAACTGTGGTGCATCGGGGGTGGGCGTGGCCCAGCGCAAGAGTCGCACGGATCGCCGTATCGATCTGATCGAGGCGGCGCGACGAGCCATCATCCGGCATGGCGTCGACGGAGTGCAGCTCTCGCACGTGGCCGAGGAGGCCGGTCTGACCTCCGGTGCCGTGCTCTACCACTACCCCGACCTCAACGAGCTGCTCGTCGAGGCCCAGCACGCGGGCATGGAGCGCTTCTACGAGCAGCGCCTGCGGCAGATCGCCGCCGTCATGGACCCGGTGGAGAAGCTGGTCATGACGATCCGCTCCGGCCTGCCGACCGGGCCGCTCGACCCGGACGTGCGCCTGCTCAACGAGCTCGGCGGGGCCGCGGGCCGCAACCGGATGTACGGCGTGCTGCTCACCTCGCTCTACGACCGCCAGGTGTCGATGTACCAGTCGATCCTGGACACCGGGGCCGCGCTCGGCGTGTTCACGCTGAGCGCGGACGCGCTGACGATCTCGCGCAACCTGGTGGCTCTGGAGGACGCCTACGGCTACCGCATCACCGCCAGGCACCCGGTGATCGGCCCGGCGGAGGCGGTGGAGCTGATCCTCTCCTACGCGCGCGCGGCGACCGGCAACGACCTCGCTCATTGAACCGCCGGGAGCAGGACCGCGTCCCGCTCCCCCCACTGCAGCCCGACCTCGGCGCCGGGCTTCACCGCGCTGGCGCCCTGCACGGCCACGAGCACGGGCTTGGCCTGGCCGGGCACCTCGACGGAGATGTGCGAGACGCCGCCGTAGAAGCTGACGTCGAGGACGCTGCCCTTCAGCGGGCCCTCCTCGGTCAGTTCCAGCTTCTCCGGCCGTACGGCCAGCAGCGCCGCCGCCCCTTCCGGCACCTGGTCGACGGCCGTGCCGCGCAGGGTGCCGAAGTTCTCGGTGCGCAGGGTGCCGTCGGCGCCGGCCGTACCGGCGAAGAGGTTGTTGGCGCCGACGAAGTCGGCCACGAAGCGGGAGCGGGGCCGCTCGTAGAGCTCGACGGGGCGGTCCACCTG
Organism: Nonomuraea sp. NPDC059007; assembly: GCF_042740555.1. Classification (NCBI taxonomy): domain Bacteria; kingdom Bacillati; phylum Actinomycetota; class Actinomycetes; order Streptosporangiales; family Streptosporangiaceae; genus Nonomuraea; species Nonomuraea sp. NPDC059007. Next base: position 139,480 of record NZ_JBHYJD010000012.1, read on the forward strand.
GCGCACGCGGCCGGTGTCGAAGACCGCGATGCGGTCGGCCAGCGACATGGCCTCCTCCTGGTCGTGGGTGACGACCACGAAGGTGATGCCGACCTCGTGCTGCAGCCGCTTGAGCTCCAGCTGCATGTCCGCGCGGACCTTCTTGTCCAGGGCCGACAGGGGCTCGTCGAGCAGGAGCAGCCGGGGGCGCTTGACGATGGCCCTGGCCAGGGCGACGCGCTGGCGCTGGCCACCGGACAGCTGCTGCGGCTTCCTGTTCGCCTGGGCGGACAGGCCGACGGTCTCCAGCACCTCGCCGACGCGCTTCTTGACCTCGCCGCGGGGCAGTTTCTCGCGCTCCAGGCCGTAGGCGACGTTCTTGGCGACGCTCATGTGCGGGAACAGCGCGTAGGACTGGAACATGAGGTTGATCGGCCGCTTGTTGGGCGCCAGCGTGAGCAGGTCGGCGCCGTCGAGCGAGACCGAGCCGCCGTCGGGCGTCTCGAAGCCGGCCAGGATGCGCAGGAGCGTCGTCTTGCCGCAGCCCGAGGGGCCGAGCAGCGCGAAGAACTCGCCCTGGCCGATCTCCAGCGAGACCCCGTCGAGCGCGGTGACCTCGCCGAACCGGCGCGTGATGCCGTCAATCTTGAGCACGGGACTCCCCGATCTTCGTCAGCCGCTGCCCCGCGATCACCGCGGTGAAGCTCACCAGCAGGAGGATCGAGGCCAGGGCGTTGATCTCCGGGGTCACCCCGAATCGGATCATTGAGTAGATGATGATCGGCAGCGTCGGGTCGGCGTTGCCGATCGTGAAGAAGGCGATGACGAACTCGTCGAGCGAGAGCGTGAACGCCAGCAGCGCCCCTGCGACGATGCCGGGCGTGAGCTGCGGCAGCGTGACCTTCACGAAGGTGGTCACCGGGCCCGCGCCCAGGTCGCGGCTGGCCTCTTCCAGCGAGGTGTCGGCGCCCGTGAGCCTGGTGCGCACGACCGCCGCCACGAACGCCGTCGAGAACACCGCGTGCGCCAGGATCACCGAGTGGTGGCCGAGCGTCTGGTTGAGCGTGATGAACAACATCAGCAGCCCGATCCCGAGCACCAGGTCGGGCAGAACGGCCGGCATCAGGGCCACCGCGTCCAAGATCTTGGAGCGCGTGTAGCGGGCCAGGCCGACGGCCAGCAGGGTACCGAGGACCGTGGCGATCGCGGTCGAGCTCACCGCCACGATCAGCGTGTTGACCAGGCCCGAGATGACCCGTTCGTCGGCGAGCAACTCGCCGTACCACTTCAGGCTGAAGCCCTCGTAGGTGTAGGCCGACTCACCGGAGTTGAACGACATCGCGACCAGGACCGCGATCGGCAGGTAGAGGAAGACGATCGTCGCCCAGAACGGGACGGAGAGGAGCTTCGGCCTACGCACGGCGGGCCGCCCAGGACTGCACCATGAGCAGCACGATCAGAACGGCGATCAGCGCGAGTGTCAGCGTGGCGCCGAAGGGCTCGTCGCGCGCCTGCAGGAACTGCGTCCTGATCAGGTTGCCGACCATGATGGACTTGCCGCCGCCGAGCAGGTCGGGGATGACGAAGTTGCCGAAGCTCGGCACGAACACGAACAGGCACCCGGTCAGCACACCCGGGATCGTCAGCGGCAGGGTCACCTTGCGGAAGGTGGTGAAGGCGGAGGCGCCCAGGTTGGCCGAGGCCTCGCGCAGCTGCGGGTCGAGCCTCTCGATCGCCGCGTACAGCGGCAGCACCATCAGCGGAATGTAGGAGTAGAGCAGGCCGACGACGATCGCGCCGTCCTTGTAGAGCAGCTCCAGCTTGGTGCCGAGCACCGAGTTCACGATGCCGGGACCGCTCAGCAAGATGATCCACGCGTAGATGCGGATGATGAAGTTCGTCCAGAACGGCAGCACGATGGCCACCAGCGCGATGGTCTTCCAGTTGCGGGGCAGCTGCGCGATGAAGTACGCCGTGGGGTAGCCGATCAGCAGCGCGAGCAGCGTGGTGATCCCGGCGATCTTCAGCGAGTTGCCGAGCACGCTCAGGTACAGCGGGTCGATCAGCCGGGTGAAGTTCTCGGTGGTGAACTCGTAGACGATGCCGCCGAACCGGCCCCGCCGGAAGAACGCGGCGCTCAGCACCAGCGCCAGCGGCACCAGCAGCAGCACGATCAGGTAGGTCAGTCCCGGCGACAGGAAAGCGAACGCCGCGAAACGGCGCCCCCGTGCAGGGGACGCCGGCCGGGTCTTGGTCTGGCTCGTCACGTCGGCTTACTGCGCCTGGACCTCGGTCGACAGGCGGGTGTACTTCGTCGACGCCTCGCCCAGGTCACGAATGGACTCGCCGTTGAGCAGCTCGGCGGGCTTGATGCCCAGCAGCGAGCCCTCGGGCACCTTGACGGCGTCCATGGCGGCCTTGTTCGGGACCTTGTAGTTGATGTTCTCGGCGGCCCAGCCGTGGATCTTCGGGTCCAGGATGTAGTTGATCAGGGCGTGCGCGGCCTCCTTGTTCTTGGAGGACTTCATGATCACCATGGTGTCCACCCAGAGGTCGCTGCCCTCCTTCGGGACCACGAACTTGATGTTCTTCTTCGGGTCGGTGGTCGGGCACCAGCCGTCCCACGCCTCGACCATCACGGCCGCGCCGGACTTGAGCTTGTCGCCGAACGTGGTGTCGTCGTACTGGAGCAGGTTCGGCTTGGCGGCGACGAGCAGTTCCTTGGCCTTGGCGATCTCGTCGTCCTTGTCGGTGTTGACCGAGTAGCCGAGCGCCTTGAGGGCGGGCAGGGCCAGCCAGCGCTCGGTGGTCATCATCGTGACCTTCTTCTGCGCCCAGGCCGGCGGCTTGAGGATGTCGTTCCAGCTGGTGGGCTCGGCCTTCACCAGGTCGGAGCGGTAGCAGATGCCCGTGGTGCCCCAGGTGTAGGGCACGGAGTACTTGTTGCCCTTGTCGTAGGACAGCTGGGTGGCCTCGGGGTAGAGGTTGCTCAGGTTCGGGATCAGCTCGGGGTGGATCGGCTCCAGAAGCCCCTGCTCCCACAGTGCCTGCGCGTACTGGCCCGACACGAACGCCACGTCGATGCCGCTGTCACCGGGGACGGTCAGCTTCTTCATGGCCGTCTCGTTGGTGTCGTGCAGGTTGATCTTGACGTTGGAGACCTTGAGGTCCTGCTTGACCTTGTCGGGTAGCTCCTTGGGCGTGTAACCGTCCCAGACCGTGACCTCGAGCGACTGCTTGGACAGGTCGGCGTTGGCGTTGAGCTGGGCCGCACTGGCGCTGGGCGCGGCCTGTGCGCCGGTGCTGGTCGACTCACCACCGCCGCACGCTGCAGCGGCGAGCGCGAGGCCGGCAACCGCGACGGCGGCCGGAAGACGACGGGTGAACCGGGTACGGAACACGGTCGCTACTCCTTCAGGAATTCGGGGAAGAGGTCGCGCAACCATCCAGGCACGCCAGACCAGGAGAGGAGTGTTGCAGTAGAAATCAACATGAGCAAGACTTTTCCGGACATTGCCACCTGGAAGTTTGGTCTGCCTGTTGAACTCGGATTCAATATGGGAGCGGTTGCTCTCTGTGGGTGAGAATCCCCTTACCGAACGGGATCACGGCCTCACCGCCGCGCTCCTCGCCGCGCTGGCGTCGCAGCCGCCGGCGCCGTTCGCCGTGCGCCGCTTCCAGCCGCTGCCCACTCTGTCGTACGGCGAAGCTGATCAGGGCACCGGGGTGGCGCTTGAACGCGGCTTCGGCGAGCACGTGGACATGACCAACCACTCGGTCGTCGTGGCCGAATCGGTGGTCGTCAAATGGCTCACGCCGCCCGTTCCGCTCCCCCACCCGACGCCCGAGATCTTCGCCCACCTCGTTGACGCCGGCTTCAACGAAACAGCTCCTCCTTACGCGGCTCTGACACGCTCCGACGGGAAGTCGGAGCTCCTGCTCGCCCTGGTCACGGGCTACCTTCCGGACGCCACGGACGGGTGGGAGTGGTGCGTGGACGCCTGCCGTTCAGCCGACATCTCCTTCGCGACGCCGCTCGGCCACCTGGCCGCCAACCTTCACACCGCGCTGTCCACCCTTCCCCCGCCCGCAGACCCGGATCCCGGGCTGCTGACGCGGGCGCTGGACGCCCTGGAAGAGGCGCTGGCCGTGACCGGCGGGACGGACGGCGCGTGGCTGGCCGCCCGAGCCGGCAGGATGCGCGCGGAACTGGCCCCGCTCGGCGCCCCGGCTGCCGGGCCGAGGATCAGGATCCACGGCGACCTGCACGTGGGCCAGATCCTGCGCTGGCGCGACGGCTACGCGGTCATCGACTTCGACGGCAACCCCACGGTGGCGGACGCGGCGCCGTACCAGCCGCCGGCCAGGGACCTCGCGCAACTGACCACGAGCCTGGAGCACGTCGCCCAGGTGGCGATCAGACGCCGCGGCACCGCGCCCGCCGAGGCCGCCGAGTGGGTACGGCGAGCGAAGCGCGAGATGCTGGCCGCCTACACCGGCGCCTGCGACCTGCTCGACCCCGCCCTGATCCGGCCGTTCGAGGTCGAGCAGGAGTGCCGCGAGCTGATCTACGCCGCCCGCCACCTGCCCCGCTGGCGCTACGCCCCGATGGGCGTGCTGCGCACCTGGTACGACGAGAAAGAGGACCCCGCGTGAACCCCGAGCTGTTCCTGGCCGACCTGGAGGCCAAGCCCGAGGCCCTGGCCAAGCTGGCTGAGTCGCTGTCGGATGACCCGTTCGCGGCGATCCCCGGCGACGTCGATCGCGTGGTGTTCCTGGGCATGGGCAGCTCCCGCTACGCCGCGGGCGTGGCGGCGCTGCGGCTGCGGGCGGCCGGGGTGAACGCGGTGGCCGAGTACGCCTCCGCGCGGGCCTCGTTCCCGGCGGCGCGCGGCACGCTCGTGGTGCCGATCTCGGCGACCGGAGGCAGCAGGGAGACCCTGGACGCCGTCGCCCGTTACCGGGGCGGGCAGGCGTTCGTCGCCGCGCTCACCAACGACCCCGGCTCGGCGGTGGCCGAGGGCGCCGACGCGGTCGTGGACATGCTGGCGGGCGAGGAGCGGGGCGGGGTGGCCTGCCGTACCTTCCAGCACACGCTCGCGCTCCTGCTCGCCCTGGAGGCGCGGCTGAGCCGCGGCCACCGCGGCGTGGCCGGGACGGTGTGGCAGGCGGCCGAGGCCACCGCGGACCTGCTGGACCGGCGCGAGGAGTGGCTGCCGCGCGCCATCGAGCTCCTGGACGGCCCGCACGGCGTCTACACGATCGCCCCCGCCGAGCACCTGTCGTCGGCGGAGCAGTCGGCGCTGATGTTCCGCGAGGGGCCGCGCCGCGCGGCCGACGCGTGCGAGACCGGCGACTGGTCGCACGTGGACGTGTACCTGACCAAGACCCTCGACTACCGCGCCATCCTCTTCCCCGGCTCCGCCTACGACGCGCAGGCGATGGAGTGGGTGGAGCAGCGCGGCTCGACGGTGCTCGCCGTCGGCGCCGGGCTGCCGGGCGCGGCGGCGTCCGTCCGCTACACGCACGACACCGACCCGGACGTCGCGCTGCTGACGGAGACGCTGGTCGCCGAGCTGATCGCCGCCCACTGGTGGTCAATCTGACCGCCCTCCGGTCCTGACCGCTCTGCGGGCGTGCTTTTCTCCGGTACTGCGGCGCGGGCCGTACCGGAGATCAGCTCGTGTGGAAGCGGCGGTGCAGCGCGCGGATCTCGGCGGTCAGCGCGGGGGCGGGGCCGTCGACCACGGCGCCCGGCACCACGGCGCCGATGGGCAGCGTGGCGACCGGCGGCGCGGGCACCCCCAGCTCCCCGAGCCACTCGCCGAGCTGCTCCGACGAGGCGGCGTACACGATGCGGCCGAGCCCGACCCAGCCGTGGGCGGCCGCGCACATCGGGCAGTGCTCCCCCGAGGTGTACACGGTCGCCGCCGCCCGCTCCCGCGGCGTCAGGTTGGCCGCCGCCCAGCGGGCGATCTCGAACTCCGGGTGCCGGGTGTGGTCGCCGCCCGCCACGTGGTTGTGGTCCTCGAACAGCACCGCGCCCTCGCCGGACACCAGCACGGAGCCGAACGGCTGGTCGCCCTTGTCCAGCGCCAGCGCCGCCAGCTCCACGCAGCGCCGCAGGTGCAGCAGGTCCCTGTCGTCCATGTCGCCTCCCCCGATCACGGCAACCTATCCCTGGTGCCGGTAGAAGGGCGTGGGGATCGGGTCGAGCGGCGTGTTGCCGAGGATCAGGTCGGCGGACTTCTCGGCGAGCATCATGACGGGCGCGTAGATGTTGCCGTTCGTCACGTACGGCATGGCCGAGGCGTCGACCACCCTCAGCCCCTCCAGCCCGTGCACGCGCATCGTCTCCGGGTCCAGGACCGACATCTCGTCCACGCCCATCCTGGCGGTGCACGAGGGGTGCAGGGCGGTCTCGCCGTCCTTGCGCACCCAGTCGAGGATCTGCTCGTCGGTCTCGACCTCGGGCCCGGGGGAGATCTCACCGCCGTTCAGCCCCTCCCAGGCGGGCTGGGCCAGGATGGCGCGGGCGTGGCGGATCGCCTCCACCCACTCCCTGCGGTCCTGGTCGGTGGACAGGTAGTTGAAGCGCAGCTGGGGCTTGACCCGTACGTCCGGCGAGGTGACGCGGACCGAGCCGCGGGCGTCGGAGTACATGGGGCCGATGTGCACCTGGTAGCCGTGCCCGCCGGCCGGGGCCGAGCCGTCGTAGCGGACCGCGATCGGCAGGAAGTGGAACATCAGGTTGGGGTAGGCGACCTCGTCGTTGGAGCGGATGAAGCCGCCGGCCTCGAAGTGGTTGGTGGCGCCCGGCCCGCGGCGCAGGAACAGCCAGTTCGCGCCGATGAACGGCCGGCGCCACATGGCCAGCGACGGCTGCATCGAGACCGGCTTCAGGCAGGCGTGCTGGACGTAGACCTCCAGGTGGTCCTGCAGGTGCTCGCCGACGCCCGGCAGGTCGTGCACGACGGGCACGCCGGCCCGCTCCAGCACCGCCTTGGGGCCGACGCCGGAGACCTGGAGCAGTTGCGGGGTGTTGATCGCGCCGCCGCAGAGGATGATCTCCTTGGCCGCGATCCGCTCGCCGTCGCAGATGACGCCGGCCGCCCTGGTGCCCTCGAAGACGACCTTCTCGACGAAGGCCCGGGTGCGGACGGTCAGGTTGGGGCGGCGCCGTACCGGATGGAGGTAGGCGCGGGCGGCGCTCAGACGGCGGCCGCGGTGGAGGTTGCGGTCGAAGGCGGCGAAACCCTCCTGCCGGAAGCCGTTCACGTCGTCGGTGAGCGGGTGACCCGCCTCCTGGACCGCCTTGAAGAACGCCTCGAACAGCGGCCCTTCGGCGCGGCCCCGCTCCAGCTTGAGCGGGCCGTCGCCGCCGCGCCACTGGCCGCCGGGGTCGGCCAGGCAGTTCTCCATCTTCTTGAAGTACGGCAGGCAGTGGGCGTAGTCCCAGGACTTCATGCCCGGGTCGGCCGCCCAGCGCTCGTAGTCCAGCGGGTTGCCGCGCTGGAAGATCATGCCGTTGATGCTGCTGGAGCCGCCGAGCACCTTGCCGCGGGCGTGGTAGACGCGGCGGTCGTTCATGTGCGGCTCGGGCTCCGACTCGTACTTCCAGTCGTAGAAGCGGCTGCCGATGGGGAACATGAGCGCCGCCGGCATGTGGATGAACACGTCCCACGGGTAGTCGGGCCGGCCCGCCTCCAGCACCAGCACGCTGACCGAGGGGTCGGCGCTGAGCCGGTTGGCGAGCGCGCAGCCCGCCGACCCCCCTCCCACGATGACGAAATCGTAGCTCACCTGGGGATCCAGTCCTTCCACACGATCTTGTTCTCGTCGACCCACTTCTTGGCGGCCTGCTCGGCGGTCATCTTCTCGTTGACCATGTCACTGGCGACCTTGTTCTGGTGGTCGTTGGTCCAGTTGAAGTTGCGGACCAGCTCGTAGGCCTTGCCGCCGGTGCGGGCGAAGTCCGCGCTGACGATCTTGTCCAGGAGGTAGGGCGGGTAGTCGCAGGCCACCGTCTCGGTGTCGGCGTCGCACCCGATCGCGTACGCGGGCAGGTTGATCTTGACGAGTTTGATCTTGGTGAACAGCCACTGGGGTTCGTAGAAATACATCAGCAGCGGCTTCTTCTTGGCGGTCGCCTGCTGGGCCGCCTTGATGAGCGCGTCCTCGCTGCCGGAGTAGACGACCTTGAAATTGAGGCCGAGGTTGCGGATGATCGCCTCGTCGTTCGTGACGAAGGTCGGATCGCCCGCCAAGAACTGCCCGGCATTTCCCGACTTGGTGGTCTTGAAGAGCGCGGCGTACTTGTTCAAATTTCTATAATTGGTGATGTCTGGATATCTCCTGACCATCCACTCAGGGACATACCATCCGATCACCCCTTTGTTCCCCGTCAAACCGGCGGGGACTGCCGCCTTCTTCTCCTCGATCCACTCCTTCTTCTCCGCGGGGTGGCCCCAATTCTCGACGATCACGTCCACCTTGCCGGCGGCGAAATCGGGCCACGACTTGTCCTCTGTGATCTTTCGCGTCTCCACCTTGTAGCCGAGCTCGTGCTCCAGCAGATAGGCGAGCACGCCCGCGGTCGCCTCGTACCCGACCCAGGCGTGCATGTCGATCTTCACGGTGCCCTGCGTGCCGGGGGCGGCCTTGGGCTCCTCACCGGTGCAGGCGGACAGCAGCAGGACCGCGACCAGCAGCCCCGCGAGCGGTTTGGTTGGCATCACAGGTCCTCGTGGCCGCGGCCCGCGAGGGGCCGCGGCCTGCCGGGGGTCACTTGGGAATCCAGGCCTGCCACTTGGCGGTGTTGGCCTCGACCCACTTCTTGGCCGCGTCCTCGCCCGACATGCCGTTGTTGGTCATGTCGTCGGCCACGGCGTTCTGGTCCTCGTTGGTCCACGTGAAGTTCTTGACCAGGTCATAGGCCTTGCCGCCGGACGTGGCGAACTTCGTGCTGACGATCTTGTCGAGGTCCATCTCGGCGTAGTCGCAGGCCACCTTCTTGGGGTCGGCGTCGCAGCCGTCCGCGTACGGCGGCAGGTTCACCCTGGCCAGCTCCGTCTTGCTGAAGAGCCAGTGCGGGTCCCAGAAGTAGAACAGCAGCGGCTTCTTCTGCTCCTGCGCCTGCTGGGCGCCCTTGATCAGAGCCGCCTCCGAGCCGCCGGTGACGACCTTGAGGTTGAGCTTGAGGTTCTTGATCAGGGCGTCCTCGTTGGACACGTACGACGGGTCGCCGAACAGCAGCTGGCCCTTGTCACCCGACTCGGAGGTCTTGAACAGGTCGGCGTACTTGTTCAGGTTCTTGTAGTCGGTGATGCCGGGGTACTTGTCGACCATCCACTTGGGGATGTACCAGCCGATGACGCCCTTGTTGCCGGTCGAGCCGGCGACCTGGGCCACCTTCTTCTCGTCGATGTACTGCTTCTTGAGGTCCGGGTGGCCCCAGTTCTCGATGATGACGTCGACGTCGCCGGTCTCGAAGCCCTCCCAGGCGAGCTGCTCCTTGATCTCCGGCAGTTCGACCGTGTATCCGAGCTCTTTCTTCAGCAGGTAGGCCACCACGTTGGCGCTCGCCTCGTAGCCCACCCACGGGTTGATCGCGATCTTCACGGTGCCGCCGGCCGAGGACGGCGCCGCGCTCTGCGAGCCCGACGGCGCGGCGGCCGAGCTGGGCTTGTCTTCCACCTTGGCTCCGCCGCATCCCGCGACGGCCAGTCCAAGCGTCAGAAGGCCTGCAAGCAGGCGAATCTTCATATCGGCTTCCTCTTTTGGGGGGACGGACGCCTGTCGGCGCCCTGCGTGATCCGGTCGAGCATGATGCCCAGCAGCACGATGGCGATTCCGGCGGCGAAGCCCATGCCGAAGTCCGTGCGCTGGGAGAACCCCGAGACGACGTCGTAGCCGAGCGCGCCACCCCCGACCATGGCACCGAGCACCACCATGGCCAGCGTCATCACGATGCCCTGGTTGACCGCGAGCAGGATGGACTTGCGCGCCATCGGCAGCTGCACCTTGCGCAGCAGCTGGCCGGGGGTCGACCCGGCCGACAGCGCCGCCTCCACCACGGTCGGCGGCACCCCGCGCAGCCCTTCCTCCACCAGCCGGACCACCGGCGGCACCGCGTAGATCACCGAGGCGAAGATGGCGGTGAACCGGGTCGCGCCGAACAACGCCAGCGCCGGCAGCAGGTAGACGAACGAGGGCATCGTCTGGGCGGCGTCCAGCAGCGGGCGCTGGACGGCCGAGAAGCGGGGCGAGCGGGCCGCGGCGATGCCGAGCAGAAGCCCGATGGCCAGCGTGACCGTCACCGCCACGAAGACCATGGTCAGCGTCTGCATGCTGTGCTCCCACAGTCCGAGCAGGGCGATCGCCAGCAGGCAGCCGAGCGCCGTCAGCGCCGGGCGCACCCCGGCGGCCCAGAAGGCGAAGGCGAGCACGGCGGCGGCGACCAGCCACCAGGGGGCGGTGGTGAGCACCCCGTCGAGCGGGTTCAGCAGCAGCCGGGTGGTGAACTCCTTGAGCGCGTCGGTGACCGGGTACCAGGTGCGCTCGGCCCAGCGCACCGCCTCGTTCACCGGGCCGCCCATCTGCAGCTCAAGCGCGCTGGGGAACTCCGGCGGCAGCGCGTACGCCAGCCCGATGCCCACGGCGGCGATCGCGGCGGCGACGGCCAGCTTGACCCGCGACAGGCCCGCCTGGGCCCGCTGCCGGGCCGCCGCCATGGTGGTGCGGTCGAGCACCACGGCCATCACCACGATGGCGAGGCCGGCCGGGAGCATGATGCCGACGTTCTCCCTGGACAGGCCCTTGATGATGTCGGAGCCGAGCCCGGGGGCGGCGATCAAATTGGCGATGACCACCATGGACAGGGCCATCATGATCGTCTGGTTGATCGCGAGGGTCATGGTGGAGCGGGCCAGCGGCAGCCGTACCTTGAACAGGGTCTGCCAGCGGGTGGCGCCGAGCGAGGCGGAGGCCTCGACGGCAGTGGGCGAGACCTGCTCGATCGCGAGCGCGGTGATGCGGATCGCGGGCGGGATCGCGTAGATGATCGTGGCCGCGACGCCCGCGGGCGCGCCGATCTGGAAGAACAACACCATCGGCGCGAGGTACGCGAACGTCGGCATGATCTGCATGTAGTCGAGCACCGGCGTGATCGCCCGGCGCAACCGCGGCGAGCGGCCCACCCAGACGCCCAGGGGCAGCCCGGCCAGCAGCGACAGCAGAACGGCCGTGGCGACCAGGGCGAGGGTGTCGACGCTGTGCTCCCACACGCCCAGCACGCCGAACGAGGCGAACCCGGCCACGCCCAGCAGCGCGATCCGCCAGCCGCCGGCCAGCCAGCCGATGCCGCCCATCACGCCGAGCAGGCCGGGCCAGCCGAGCGCGTGCAGCACGGTCTCGAAGGCCTGGAACAGGCCGTCGATGAACAGCCGGATGTAGTTGATGAAGTAGAGGAAGACCGGGTTGGCGTTCTTGTTGTCGTCCACCCACTCGCGCGCGTCGGTGAGCGCGACGAACGTGCCCGCCTCGTCATCGTGTGGGAGCGTTCCCACCCCACGGAAGACGACATAGCCCACCGCGAACGCGACCGCCACCGCTGCCGGCACGGCCCACCTGGGCATCTTCACGCGGGGCTGAGCGCCGACCGCGGTCGCGCTCATGCCCCGGCCCGTACGGCAGGCGTCTCGTGCCCGGCCAGGAAGGAGAGCATGTCCACCCGGTCCACGACGCCCACCAGCTCGTCGCCGTCCATGACCCGGATCGGGTGGCCGGAGCCGGAGGAGACCTCGATGGCGTCCTTGACCACGGTCGTTGCGGGCAGGGCGGGCCCGTCAAGTGCCTCACCGGGCTCGGGCGGACGGGCGATCCAGCGCAGCGTCAGCACGTGGCTGCGCGGCACGTCGCGGACGAAGTCGGCCACGTAGTCGTCGGCCGGCGCGCCGACCAGGTCCTCGGGGGTGCCGAGCTGCACGATCGAGCCGGAACGCATGATGGCGATGCGCTCGCCGAGCTTGAGCGCCTCGGACAGGTCGTGGGTGATGAAGACCATGGTCTTGCCGACCTCGCGGTGGAGCCTGATCACCTCGGCCTGCATGTCGCGGCGGATGAGCGGGTCCAGGGCGCTGAAGGGCTCGTCGAAGAGCATGACCTCGGGGTCCACGGCGAGGGCGCGGGCCAGGCCGACGCGCTGCTGCATGCCGCCGGAGAGCTGGTCGGGGTAGGCGTCGCCGTGCCCGTCGAGGCCGACCAGGGAGAGGATCTCGCGGGCCCGCTCGTGCCTGGCGGCCTTGGTGGCGCCCTGGACCTCCAGGCCGTAGGCGACGTTGTCGATGACGCGGCGGTGGGGCAGCAACCCGAAGTGCTGGAAGACCATGCTGACGCGGTGACGGCGGATCTCGCGCAGGCGCGCGGGGCTCGCGCGGCCGATGTCCTCGCCGCCGATGGAAATCTCGCCGGCGCTCGGTTCGATCAATCGGGTCAGGCAGCGGACCAGTGTGGATTTGCCGCTTCCGGACAGGCCCATAACGACGAAGACCTCGCCGGGCCGTACCGTGAAGCTCACGTCCCGCACGGCGGCCGTGCAGCCGGTCTTCTCGCGGAGGGGGGCGGCTTCGAGGTGCTTGTCTTCACTGTTCAGCACCTTTTCGGCGGCGGACCCGAAGATCTTCCAGAGACCCTTGACCTCGATGGCCGCGCTCTCGGGAGCAAGCCCCATTTTGCCTCCCGTAGGTAGCTAGGACGGGGGCCAACATATGTGGTGAATAGCGCAAATCACAACGTCGTGACCGTCCAGATACCGGGGCGCTTCCCATGCGTTACTGCCTTGGAACGGGACAATCGCCTATAGGCGGACAGTCGCCACCTTCCGTGGTTATTTCCGGCCGAAAGATGGAGCCCCAGCTTCTCGCCTCATGCGACCCATCTCTCGAATTCTGGCGCGTAATGTTCGATTGGCCGCAACAGTCGGCATGTGTTCCAATTACCCCCACTTGCTGGATTTCCCAAGGGCCCGCACGGCCTTCCATATACGCCGATATGGGCGGCGAGAGGTTGCGTTCGGTGAGCACACAGTTAGGCGAAAGGCAGGCAAGAGCCGCCGACGAGGGAGGCTGGCGGCTACGCAATTGGCGTGTCCGGGCGCGGCTTGTCTCGTTGATCCTCATTCCCACCGCCGCCGCCGTCCTGCTCGGCGGCGTGCAGATGTTCGCCTCCACCGGCGCCGCCTCCGACTACGAACGCACCAACCAGCTCGCCCGCCTGTCCGACCAGATCAGTGAACTCACCCACCAGGTGGCCCGCGAGCGCGCCGTCGCCGCCTGGTTCATCGCCAGAGGCCGCCCGGACAACGGCGTCGAGACGCTCACCCAGCAGGTCCGCGAGACCGGCGGCGCCGCCGCCACCGTCAAGTCCAGCGCCGAGAACCTGTCCGGCGAGGTCGCCGGCCGTACCGCCGACGAGCTGGACGCCACCCTCGCCAGGCTCGACGACCTGACCGGTCTACGCGAGCAGACCAGCAAGGGCGACCTGCTGCCCGGCCCTTCCATCGAGCTCTACACGACCGTCATCAGCGACCTGATCTCCGTGCACGACGAGCTCAGCAAGGGCACCGACGACGACGAGCTGTTCCGCCAGTCGCAGCTGCTCGTCGCGCTGGCCAGGGCCAAGGAGGCCGTCTCCCGGCAGCAGGCGTGGATCACCATCGCGCTGCAGGCGGGCCGCTTCGAACAGGAGCAGCTCAAGGCCGTCTTCGGCGAGCAGGCCCGCGAGACCAACGAGCGCCGGGCCTTCACCGCCGAGGCCACCGCCGACGAGCGGCGCGTCTTCGACGAGAACGTCAACGCGGCCGGCACCGAGCGCATGCTGTTCCTGCGCGAACTCGTGCTCAGCCGGGCCGCCAACAACCAGCCGCTCAAGGGCCTCGACCTGGCCAAGCGCGACGACGCCCGCGAGTGGTACGAGGCGGCCAGCGTGATGGTCGACTCCATGCGCGCCGTGGAGCGCCGCCAGTCCGCCGGCATCGTGACCCGCAGCGAGCAGCTCACCTCCGCCGAGCGCCAGCGCGCCTACCTCATCGCCGGCGCCGTGCTCGCGCTGCTCATCGCGGTCCTGCTGATCACCACGGGCGTGGCCCGCTCTCTGGTACGGCCCCTGCGCAGGCTGCGCGGCGAGGCCCTGGAGATCGCCGGCCGGCGGCTGCCGGAGTTCGTCCAGCGGCTGCGCGAGTCGCGCGACGGCGGCGCCGACGTCGAGATCCCGCCCATCGGCATCTTCTCCAAGGACGAGGTCGGCGAGGTCGCGCGGGCCTTCGACGAGGTGCACCGCGAAGCCGTACGGCTGGCCGGAGACGAGGCGCGGCTGCGCTCCAACGTCAACGCCATGTTCGTCAACCTCTCCCGCAGGTCGCAGACGCTCGTCGAACGGCAGCTCACCCTCATCGAACGGCTGGAGCGCGGCGAACGCGACGACACCAGGCTCGGCGACCTCTTCAAGCTCGACCACCTCGCCACCCGCATGCGGCGCAACTCCGAGAACCTCCTGGTCCTGGCCGGGCAGGAGGCGGCGCGCAAGTGGAGTGAGGCGGTCGAGCTCCTGGACATCGTCCGGGCCGCGCTCGGCGAGGTGGAGAGCTACGACCGGGTCAGCATCCAGGTGCAGTCGGCGGCGGCGATCGCCGGGCAGGCGGTCAGCGACGTGGTGCACCTGCTGGCCGAGCTGGTGGAGAACGCGGTCTCCTTCTCCTCGCGCGACACCAAGGTGATCATCAGCAGCAGCCGGATCGACGGCGGCGGGCTCATGGTGTCGGTCACCGACCAGGGCATCGGCATGACCCCGGAAGAGCTGGCCCAGGCCAACTGGCGGCTGGCCAACCCGCCCGTCGTGGACGTGTCGGTGTCGCGGCGGATGGGCCTGTTCGTGGTCGGGCGGCTGGCGCTGCGGCACAACATCCGGGTCCAGCTACGCCGCCAGGACATCGGCGGGCTGACCGCGATGGTGCTGATACCGGAGGCGCTGCTGTCGGCGGTGACCGAGCAGATGCCGGAGCCGGGCGGGCAGGCCTTCGACTCCTTCGACGTGGCACCCGCCGGATCGGGAGCGCCGTTCGACTCCTTCGACGCTCCGGCGGCGCCGCCGTTCGACACGGGCCCTTCGCCCTTCGACACCGGATCTCCCTTCGACACGGGCTCCTCGCCCTTCGAGCCGGCTGCCTCGCCGTTCGCCGGAGGACCACCGGGCGGACCCGCGCACGGCGTGCCCGCGGGGAACCCGCCCATGGGTGGCCCGCCCGTCAGCTCGCTCCTTCCCCGATCACACGGCGCGGGACCGCACGGCGCGGCGCCGCACGGCGCGGGACCGCACGCGGAAGGCCCGCCGGGGGGACCGCCCGGAGGCCCGCCCGCCGGGGGCCCACCCTCCTTCGACGCCACGCCCTCGCACACGCCCTCCTACGACTCCGGGCCGCCCTCCTACGACGCCAGGCCGCAGCACCCGTCGCTCGACGTGCCGCTGCCCGAGGCCGAGCCGCGCTCCTGGTTCTCCGCGGCCACGCCGTCGATCGAGATGACCAGCCCCATCCCCAAGGTCGACGAGTACCTGCCGATCTTCGCGGCGGTCGAGAACGAGTCGAGCTGGTTCACCAAGTCCTCCCCCACCCCCGACCAGCGCACCGACTGGCAGTCGCCCGCCGACACCGCGTGGCAGGCCGCCCGCTCGACCGGGGAGCCGGAACACGGTGGTACGACCTCTTCGGGATTGCCGAAACGCACGCCAAGAGCGAACCTTGTTCCGGGCTCTGCCACGCCGGCGGCCCCACCGCCACCCCCGCCGCCGGTCGAGCCAGACAGGCTGCGAAGCAGGCTCTCCAGCTACCAGCAGGGCGTCCGTAAAGGGCGCTCAGAGCTTGAGGAGAACCCATGAGAAATCTGAGCCAGGCGGCCAGGGACGTGAACTGGCTGGTCACCGGCTTCGTCGAACAGGTGCCCGGCGTGGCCCACGCGGTGGTCGTCTCCGCCGACGGCCTGCCGATGGCGTTCTCGCGAGGCTTCCCGCAGGACCGCGCCGACCAGCTGGCCGCCATCACGGCGGGCCTGATCAGCCTCACCACGGGCGCGGCCCGCGTGTTCGAAGGCGGCGGCGTCAACCAGACACTGGTCGAGATGGAGCACGGGCTCCTGCTCGCGATGTCGATCAGCGACGGGTCCAGCCTGGCCGTACTGGCCGCACCCGACTGCGACATGGGCCTTGTCGCCTACCAAATGACCATCCTCGTGGAGCGCGCGGGGCAGGTGCTGACGCCCGCCGTACGCGCCGAGCTCTCCGCAGCGCGCCCCTGGTGATCGGAGTCGACTGTGGCATCGTGGCATGACGGCCCGCCGGAGGCGGAGCGCAGCTCGCTGGTACGCATGTATGCGGTCACCGGCGGGCGTACCGCTCCGCGCAGCGGCCTGGCGATGGAGGCGCTCGTCTCCTCGGCGACCTCGGCGCAGCTGGGCATGGCCTACACACGGGAGTACCGTGCCATCAGCGAGCTGTGCCGCCAGGTCAGGTCGGTGGCGGAGGTCTCTGCATTGCTGAGCATCCCCCTCGGCGTGGCCCGCGTACTGATCGCGGACATGGAGGCGGAAGGGCTGGTACGGATTTACCAGCCGCAGTTGGACGCAGGCCTGCCGGACAGGAGCCTGCTGGAAAGGGTGCTCAGTGGACTACGCAGGCTCTAACTCGGGCCTCACCTCGACCAAGATCGTGGTCGCCGGTGGTTTCGGTGTCGGGAAGACCACGTTCGTCGGGTCGGTATCGGAAATCATGCCTTTGACGACGGAAGCGGTGATGACGGATGCCTCCGCGGGGATCGACGACCTGGGGCTGATCCCCGGCAAGTCGACCACCACGGTGGCCATGGACTTCGGGCGGCTCTCCTTAGACCGGGAGCTGATCCTCTACTTGTTCGGCACGCCGGGCCAGCACCGCTTCTGGTTCATGTGGGACGACCTGGTGAAGGGCGCGATCGGCGCCGTCGTGCTGGTGGACAGCCGCCGCCTGGCCGACAGCTTCCCCGCCGTCGACTACTTCGAGAACGCCGACATCCCCTTCGTTATCGGGCTCAACGGATGGCACGGGCAGTTCCCCCACGTCGAGCACGAGGTGCGCGAAGCCCTCACGCTCTCGCCGCACGTCCCGATCGTCCGCACGGACGCCCGGCACCGCGACGCGGTCAAGTCCACGCTCATCGCGCTGGTCGAGCATGCGCTCTCCACCACCGCGGCGTGATCTTTCCCGGCCGTACGGTGTACCGTACAGATCGTGACCATCGAGTACACCGGAAAGGGCGACCCGGCGCGCAGCCTCGCGCTGCTCTGGCGGACCAGCGACCGCGTCAGCCGTAAGGGCAAGCCGGACCTCAGCGTCGAGCGGATCGTCCGCGCGGCGATCGAGGTGGCCGACTCCGACGGGCTGCAGGCGCTGTCCATGCGGCGGGTCGCCGAGAAGCTGGGCGTGGGGACGATGTCGCTCTACACCTACGTGCCCGGCAAGCCGGAACTGCTCGACGTCATGCTCGACACCGTCTACGGGGAGGTCGAGCGGCCCGAGGACCCTCAGGGCGGCTGGCGCGAACGGCTGTCGCGCATCGCCAGGGAGAACTGGCGGCTCTACCTGCGCCACCCCTGGCTGCTCCAGGTCGCCACCTCCCGGCCGGTGCTGGGCCCCAACGTCACCGCCAAGTACGACTTCGAACTGCGGGCGCTGGACGGCATCGGGCTCACCGACGTCGAGATGGACGCGGTGCTCACGCTCGTCAACGGGTTCGTCCACGGCACCGCCAGAGGGGCGGTGGAGGCCGCGCAGGCCGAGTCGCAGACCGGGATGAGCGACGAGCAGTGGTGGGCCGCCCACGCGCCCTTCCTGGCCCGCATCGGCGACGCCGCCCGCTTCCCCACGGCCGCGCGGGTGGGACAGGCGGCGGGTGAGGCGCTGGGCGGCGCCTACAGCGCGGAGCACGCCTTCGAGTTCGGGCTGGAGCGCGTGCTGGACGGCGTGGAGGCGCTGATCGGACGCCGCACGACCTGAGAAAAAGCCGGAAACGGTCGCGGAAAGCCTGAGAAGCCGGAAGCGGCCCCGCTCCGCGTGGAGAGGGGCCGCCGACCGTACCCGATGAGGGTCAGACGTGCGCGGCGCGGATGCGGACCACGTGCTCCACCAGCGCGATGAGCGTCGCCTTGACCGAGTCGCGGTGCCGGGCGTCCGTGCGGACGATCGGCACGTGCGAGGGCAGCGCCAGGGCCTCCCGCACCTCCTCCTCGCCGTGCGGGAACTGCCCGTCCCACCCGTTGACGCCCACGACGAAGGGCAGCTTGGCCTCTTCGAAGTAGTCGATCGCGGGGAAGCTGTCGGCCAGGCGCCGCGTGTCGAGCAGGACGACGGCGCCGATGGCCCCGCGTACGAGGTCGTCCCACATGAACCAGAAGCGGTGCTGACCGGGCGTGCCGAACAGGTAGAGGATGAGGTCACGGTCGAGCGAGAGCCGGCCGAAGTCCATCGCCACCGTGGTGGTCTGCTTGTTCGGTGTCATGCCGAGGTCGTCGATGCCCGCGGACGCGTCCGTCATGACCGCTTCCGTGGTGAGGGGGAGGATCTCGGACACCGCCCCCACGAACGTCGTCTTGCCCACGCCGAAGCCGCCCGCGACCACAATCTTGGTGGATGTGAGGCCTGCGTTAGAGCCTGCACTGTGTTCATAGGCGTCGTAGGCCACTGAGCACCCTTTCGAGCATGTTGAGGTCTGGCTGTCCCTGGGCGAGACGTGGCTGGTGGAGGCGGACGAGTCCTTCGTCGGACATGTCCGCCACCAGCACGCGCGCCACACCGAGCGGAACCCGGAGCAGGGCCGAGATCTCGGCGACCGACCGGAAGGTGCGGCAGAGTTGCATGATCGCATCCTGCTCGGGCGTGAGCAGGGACAACTCGTCATCAGGGATCGACATGGAGGACACCAGGGTCTCCATGGCCAGGTGGTAGCGCGGTTCGGAGCGACCGCCGGTTACCGCGTAAGGGCGGAACAGGGGCTCGTCGTCCCCGTCACTGCCATACACGGGCCTGTCCCATCGATTTCATCGCATCACCGCGTCCTGGCTGCCTGGAGTTCCGCGCGCAGGGACGGCGTGAGTGCCTGGCCGGCGCGGTCGACGAGCAGCGTCATCTGGTAGGCCACCAACCCCATGTCGCAGTCGGGGGCGGCCAGCACGGTGAGCACGGAACCGTCGCTGATCGCCATGACCAGCAGCAGCCCGCGCTGCATCTCCACGACCGTCTGGGTGACGGCGCCGCCCTCGAAGACCCGGGAGGCGCCCACCGTCAGGCTGAGCAGCCCGGCGGACACGGCGGCGAGCTGATCGGCGCGGTCCGGCGGGAAGCCTTCTGAGCTGGCCAGGCACAGCCCATCGGCGGAGACGACGACGGCGTGCGCGACCCCGGGAGTGTTCCTCACGAAGTCGGTGATCAGCCAGTCGAACCGGTGCGCCTCGTGGCTAAGGGTAGTCACGCTACCTCCCTAGCGGCAGGACGCTCGCTCACTCTTGTTCCTCCTGTTCACGTACTTCCGCACGACCGCGGCGCACACCCTGCTGGTAGCTGGCCATCCGGCTGCGGATACGATCCGCGGACACCGGCGGCATCGGTGACAGCGGCTGGGCCTGCTGGCCCGCCGTGCCCGGCACCAGGTTGGCCTTGGGCGTGCGCTTGGGCAGACCGGCGGAGGTGAGTCCGCCGAGACTGGGGTCGCTGGCGGCCGCCGCCGCACGCCATCCGGCGTCGGCGGGGGTTCGCCACGTTTCCTCCCCAGAGGGTACGGCCTGCGGGGGTGCGGCCTCATCCCTCCTGGGCAACTCCTGAGCCTCCGGCGCCCGCTCGCCCTGCGCCTGAGTCCCCTGCGCCTGGCTCCCCGGCGTCTGGGTACCCGGTGCCTGCTCCCTCGGCGCCTGCTCTCCCTGCGGCCGGCGGAACCAGGCCGACTCGACGGAGGCGAAGATCGGCAGGAACTCCTCCTGCTCGGGCTCCATCGGGGAGACGTCCACCGACGGCACGTCCCTGCGCCAGTGCTCGCGGACCGGCTCCGGCGTCGCGAACTGCTGCCGCATCGGTGGCCGGCTGGCCGGCGGCGTCGGGTATCCGCCACCGGCCGGCGGCACCGGCGTCTGTGACGGGAAGGCGCCGGTGGAGGGCGGGTAGGCGGGCCGTACCTCTGCGGTGGGCTGGGAGAGGGGGAAGGCCCCCGTGTTCTCCCTGGCCGGGGCGGGCTGGTCGGCGGGACCCCGCGTCGGCAGCGGCCCGGAGTCCGCGCTGGGGTAGGACGGCTGCTCGACGCTGGGATACGCGGGCTGCTCGGCGCTCGGGTAGGAGGGCTTTTCGGCGCTCGGGTAGGAGGGCTGCTCCACGCTCGGGTACGCGGGCTGTTCCACGCTGGGGAACGCCGGTTGCTCCACGCTCGGGAAGGCGTGCTCCGCGCTGGGATAGGCGGGCTGCTCCACGCTCGGGAACGACGGGTGCTCCTGGCGGCGCTGCGGCGGCTGGGGCTGCTGCGGGCCGCTCGGGAACGACGGGAAGGTCCCGCTGTCCTGCCGGAAGGCGCCGCCGTCGGTGTCGGCGGTGAAGCCGGTCAGCCGTCCGCGCGAGGCCGTGAGGTCCTGCGACTCGTAGCTGCCGAAGGAGTTGAAGCTCTGCGCGGGCGCGCCGAAGGCGGGCGTGGCCGCGGTGCCGCCGCCGAAGGCGGGCCGCTGGGCGTTGGGCTGCGGCTGCGAGCCGTCGGGGATCAGCGTGGGCGGCAGCAGCACCATGGCGATCAGGCCGGCGCCCTCGCCCTTGCGCAACTGCACGCGGATGCCGTGGCGCAGCGCCAGGCGGCCGACCACGAACAGGCCCATCCGCCGCGAGACCGACACGTCCACGACCGGCGGCTCGGCCAGGCGCCGGTTGGCCTCGCCCATCTCGTCCTCGGTCATGCTGATGCCGGCGTCGCTCACCGAAAGCAGCGCGCCGCCGCCCTCGATGACGCTGCTGGAGACGATCACGTGGCTGTTCTTCGGCGAGAACTGGATCGCGTTCTCGACCAGCTCGGCGACGAGGTGGACGAGGTCGTTGGCGGCGCTGCCCACCACGGAGGTGGAACGGTGCACCTTGACCTGCACCCGCTCGTAGTCCTCGACCTCCGACAGCGCGGCGCGCACGACGTCGACGAGCTTGGCGGGCTGGCTGCGCCGGCGGGTGGGCTCGTGGCCGGCGAGGACCAGGAGGTTCTCGGAGTTGCGGCGCATGCGGGTGGCCAGGTGGTCGAGCTTGAACAGGTCGGCCAGGCGGCCGCCGTCCTGCTCGCCCTTCTCCAGGCCGTCGATCAGCGAGATCTGCCGCTCGACCAGCGTCTGGGTGCGGCGCGAGAGGTTGACGAACATCGCGCTGATGTTGCTGCGGAGCTCGGCTTCCTCGCCGGCCAGCCGTACGGCCTGGCGGTGGACCTCGTCGAAGGCCTTGGCGACCTCGCCGATCTCGTCCTGGCCCTCGATGTCGATGGGCCGCACCGCGCCCGCGGAGGTGTCACCGGTGATACGCAGCTTGCGCACCACGTCGGGCAGGCGGAAGCCGGCGATGTCGAGCGCCTCGGTGCGCAGCCGCCGCAGCGGCGAGACCATCGAGCGGGCGATGACGACGGTGAACAGCAGCACGGCCACGAGCAGCAGCAGGATGGCTACGCCGGCGACGACCGCGCTGCGCACCTCGGCGTTCTTCAGCTCCAGCACGCGGGCCGCGAGCCGCTGGGCGACCTCGTTCTCGACGCCGCCCATGGCGTCGATGACCTTGCTGTTGTCGTCGAACCAGACGTTGGGGTCCTCGATGAGGTGGTTGCTGAAGACCGCTCCGGCTTCCTTGTTTCCCGCGAGCACGATCGCGCGGGCCTTGGTCAGCTCGGTGCCGTAGTACTCGGTGGGCGGAAGCGCGTTGCGCAGCTTCATGCCGAACTCGACGCCGGCCTCGGCGCCGAAGTCGGCCTGGGCCTCAAGCTGGCGGGAGTGGGAGGCGATGAAGCGCTGGGCTTCCTGCGCGTCGACCGAGCGGTAGCGGTAGTAGCCGATAAGCAGCTGGTAGCGCTGCTGGGAGATCTCCTCCTTGGCCCGCGCGAGCGCGCTGAGGCCGCGGTGGTAGCCGATCGTCGCGGCGTCCTGCGTCAGCAGGCTCAGCTCGTCGTGCAGGCTCAGCAGGGAGTCGGTGAGGCCGCGGTAAGCGGTCGGGACCTTGTCCGCGCGGATCTTGGTCAGGTTGAGCGAGGTCCGCACCATCATGACGGCGTGCTCGACGCGGGGACCGAAGTCGGCCATGGCGGTCAGGTCGTCCTGCAGGGCCTTGACCTGGTCGTTGACTTCTTTCTGGCGGGCGGTGAAGGCGCCCTTGAGCTCTCTGCCCGCGGCCCCCGCGGTGTACATCCACGTCCCGGTGTCACGCTCCAGACCGACAGTCTGCACGAGGTCGCGGATGCGCCCGCTCTGCTCGGCGGCCGCGGCGGCGCGGTCGTAGACGTTGACACTTTCGACGGAGGTGACGACCCGGGCGCCCGCGAGAACCACGCCGGCCACCGTGGGCACGAGGATGAGCGCCGTCAGACGCCATCTCACACGCCAGTTGCGCAGGCTGAACTTGGGCAGCGACCGCCTCGCGCGGTCCCGCCTCGCGGCGAGGCCGCTCTCGGAACTCCCCGTAGTCACTGCTTTCGTTACCCCTCAATCATCCCGTCTTCAACGGGTCGTAAACCGTCCACAAAGTATCCGCAGCAACTCACGTACCAGGCAAAACGGACACAATCGTTACAAATGTGACCGCAGAATGTGTGTTGTTGGTTACCGCAGTGCTGCAAGCACGAGATCGCGGACTTGCGTCCTCTGCGCACCGTCGCTGAGGGGGCGCCCGGCACGGTCTACCACATAGAAGACGTCCACCGCCTCCGCGCCGAGAGTCTCCACTCGGGCGGCGCGTACGTCAAGCCCACATTCCCCGAAAGCCCTGCCAATCCGCCACAGAAGCCCCGGCCTGTCATGGGCTCTGACTTCCACGACGGTGGCCGTCGCCGAGGCGTCGTCCACCAACGTCACGCGGGGTGGAGCGACCGGTACGCGAGCGGGTCTCACCGACCGGGTACGGCGGGCCAGACGTTGCTCAATGTCAAGACGCCCAGCAAGGACGAGACGGAGATCGGCTTCGAGCGTCGCGGGATCCGGCGGCGAGCCGTACTCGGGAATGACCGCGAACTCGATCACGGCCGTGGCGCCCGCGGCCGCTGAGGAGGCCGAACGCACCACGAGCCGGTGCGCGGCGAGCACGCCCGCGGCGCTCCACAGCAGTCCTGGCCGGTCGGGGGCGACGACGGTGACCGCTCCCCCGTGCACGCGTACGGCCCCGCCACCGTGCCGGGCCAGCGCCACCTGCGCCTCCGACAGGCTCGGCGGCTGGGGCGGCGGCGAGCCGGAAAGCGCGGAACGCACCCTGCGCACGAGGTCGGCGACCAGCCCGGCCTTCCAGGAGTTCCACGCGGCGGGCCCGGTGGCGTGGCCGTCGGCGCCGGCCAGCGCGGCCAGCAGGTCCAGCACCTCGCGCGAGCCCACGGTCCCGGCGACCTTCTCGATCGTGACCGGGTCGTCCAGGTCGCGGCGGGTGGCGGTCTCGGGCAGCAGCAGGTGGTGGCGTACGACGGTGGCGAGGATCTCCACGTCGCGCGCGGGCAGCCCGATCCTGGCGCCGATGTCGCGGACCACGACCTCGCCCGTGGCGGAGTGGTCGCCCGGCCAGCCCTTGCCGATGTCGTGCAGCAGCGCGGAGATCAGCAGGAGGTCGGGGCGGAAGACCTCCCGGGTGTGCGCGGCGGCGTTGGCCGCCGTCTCGACCAGGTGGCGGTCGACGGTGAAGCGATGGATGGGGTTGCGCTGCGGGCGATGCCGCACGCGTTCCCAGTCGGGCAGCAGCTTGACCAGGACGCCCGCCTGGTCGAGCTCCTCCCACACCGGCACCGCGGCCCGTCCGGCGCCGAGCACCGCGACCAGCGCGTCGCGCGCCTCCTCCGGCCACGGGACCGGCATCGGCGCCGACTGCGCCGCCAGCACGCTGACCGTCGCGGGCGCCAGCGGCAGCCCCGACTCGGCCGCGGCCGCGGCCGCGCGCAGCACCAGCACCGGGTCCTTGCGCGGATCGGCGCCGCGCGCCAGCACGACCTCACCCCCGTGCTCGACCACGCCGTCGGCCAGCGGGCGGCGTCCTCGCGGGCTCGGCCCCGACACCAGCCGGTCGACCGCCCGCCAGGTCACGTCGAAGGCGTGCGCGATCGTACGGCCCGCCTCCGCGAGCCGGCGCATCAGCGCCTCCGCGTCCAGCAGGCCCAGCAGCCCCGCCACCGCGTCCTGCTCCTGAAGGACCAGCCGGTCGGCACCGCGCCCCGTTACGACGTGCAGCGCGTGGCGCACGTCCAGGATGAACTCGTAGGCCTCGCGCGCCCTCGGCCCCGGCGCGGAGGCGACCCAGGCCGCCGCGACCGCCTGCATCGCCTGCAGGTCGCGCAGCCCGCCGCGGCCGTCCTTCAGATCGGGTTCGAGCAGGAAGGCGACCTCGCCGCTGCTCTCGGCCCGCCGGTCGACCGCCACGCGCAGTTCGGCCAGGCGGCGGCGCGAGTCGGCGCGCCACTCGGCCAGCACCGCCTCCCTGGCCTTCTTGGTCAGCTCGGGGTCGCCCGCCACATGCCTGGCCTGGATCAGCCCGAGCACGGCCTTGAGGTCGTCACGGGCCACGCGCACGGCCTCGTCGACGGTACGCACGGAGTGGTCGAGCCCGACGCCCGAGTCCCACACCGGGTACCAGACACGGTCGGCGATCGCGGCGATGTCGTCGCGGCCCTCGTGCAGCAGGACCAGGTCCAGGTCGCTGCCCGGGGCCAGCTCGCGCCGCCCCAGGCTGCCGACCGCCATCAGCGCCGTGCCCGCGCCGTCGCCGGCCGTACGGAAGAGATCCTTGAGCCAGCGGTCGGTGTCGGCGGCCCGCGAACCGCGGGCCGCGGCGAAGGAGCGCGCCTGTCCCCTCACGACACCTCCATGGTTTCCCGGCGAGCTCACAGCGCCTCGGGGCCCCGCTCTCCCGTGCGTACCCGGATGACCGTGTCCACCGGGACGGACCAGACCTTGCCGTCGCCGATCTTGCCGGTCTGGGCGGCCTTGACGATGACGTCGATCACGTCCTCGGCGTCGTCCTCCTCGGCCAGCACCTCCACGCGGACCTTCGGGACCAGGTCCACCTGGTACTCGGCGCCCCGGTAGACCTCGGTGTGGCCGCGCTGCCTGCCGTACCCGCTGGCCTCGCTGACCGTCATGCCCTTGATGCCGAACTGCTCGAGCGCGGCCTTCACGTCGTCGAGCTTGAACGGCTTGATGACGGCGGTGATGAGCCTCATGCGTCCACCTTCTTCGTGGCAGGGACCGGGCCGTTGGAGGAGACCACGCCGGAGGCGTGCACGCTGCCGAGGTCGTAGCCGGTCTCGGCGTGCGTGGTGACGTCGACACCGGCGACCTCGGCCTCCTGGGAGATCCGGAAGCCCATGGTCTTGTCGATGATCTTTCCGATCACCCATGAGAGCACGAACGAGTAGAGACCCACCACGACCGGGCCGAGCACCTGCAGCCCGAGCTGGCTGAGCTGCCCGCCCTCGATCAGGATGCCCTTGTTCTGGCCGGGCAGGAACGGGTAGGCGGCCACGAAGCCCAGCGCGACCGCGCCGATCACGCCGCCGACCAGGTGCACGCCGACGACGTCGAGCGAGTCGTCGAAGCCCGCCTTGTACTTCAGGCCCACCGCGTAGCAGCAGCCGACACCGGCAAGCAGGCCGATGACCACGGCCGCCCAGGGGTCCACGAACCCGCAGGCCGGGGTGATGGCGACCAGACCGGCGACCGCGCCGGAGGCGGCGCCCAGCGTGGTGGCGTGGCCGTCGCGCAGCTTCTCCACGATGAGCCAGGCACCCGCCGCGACGGCGGTGGCGACCTGCGTGTTCATGAAGGCGAGGCCGGCGGTCTGGTCGGGGGCCAGCTCCGAGCCGGCGTTGAACCCGAACCAGCCGAACCACAGCAGGCCGGTGCCGAGCAGCACGAGCGTCAGGTTGTGCGGCCGCATCGGCTCCTTACGCCAGCCGGAGCGCTTGCCCAGCACCAGGGCCAGCGCGAGGGCCGCGGCGCCCGCGTTGATGTGGACCACGGTGCCGCCGGCGAAGTCCTCGATGCCGAGCTGGCCCAGCCAGCCGCCGCCCCACACCCAGTGCGCGACGGGGAAGTACACGACAGTGGCCCACACCAGGGAGAAGAGCACCCAGGCGCCGAACTTGGCCCGGTCGGCGATGGCCCCGCTGATCAGCGCGACGGTGATGATGGCGAAGGTGAGCTGGAAGGCGGAGAAGACCATCAGCGGGAAGTTGTCGGCCGCCGCGGCCTCGGGCGTGACGTTGCCTCCTGCCACGATGAGGTTCTCGTAGACCGCGTTGTAGACGCCGCTGAGCCCGATGTAGTCGAGGCCGCCGACGATCTTGTTGATGAACCCGGTGCCGTCTCCGGCGGTGTCGAAGGCGAGTGAGTAGCCGTAGAGCACCCAGGCGACGGTCACCACGATGATGCTGACGAACGACATCATCATCATGTTGAGGACGCTCTTGGCCCTGGTCATGCCCCCGTAGAAGAACGCGAGGCCCGGAGTCATCAGCAGCACCAGAGCGGTGCACACCAGCATCCAGGCGGTAGTGCCGCTATCGATCATCGACGCGACCTCCTTACACATTGGCGACTGACCGGAACTGTCGCCCTGCGGGGTTTCGCGGCTCGACCAGGTGTGTTTCACGTGCGTGAATCTCCACGCCGTGGTGTTTCGCCCTTGTTTCGGTCTCCGCACAGCCCGCGTTTGGGGCCGGAGGGGCGTACGCCCAAGCGGGCGCTAGGCCAAAACCTACTTTAATTATGGACAATCTCCCGTGAGGTCCATCACATTAAATTCGGACACCACGCGACTTTCCCTGCTTCGACGGCCCATCCGCCCCTGACGCTTAAGACGGCGTTCACCGCTGTTTAGATAGGTTTGTTTACAGTAGAAGGCAAGATGCCTGATGAACGGGGGGTGTTCGCCATGTCCGCGACCTTGCTCGCGCCTACGGCCCGGCCACAGCACGATTTTCTTCCCGTCCCGCCAACGGACACCGAAATTTCACTCTATTTTGGCCCGCAGCGCCGGTGGGTTCTGCTGGCCGTACCTTTGAGTCTGACCTTTACCGCCGGAACATTATTCCTCTTCTCCTTGCGCCACCCGATCCTGCTGCCCTTCCTGGCCGCGCTCGTGGTCAACCTGGCGGGCTGGCTGCTCTCCTACGTCGACGGCCAGCGCCAGCGCACCACCACCTGGGAGTCGCACCTGCTCCTGACCAAGGGCTGGCGCCCGGCCCGGCCGCCCGGCGTGGACGTGCTGCTGCCGACCATGGACGAACCGCTGGAGGTGCTGGACAACACCTTCGCCCACGTGGCCCGCCTTGACTGGAACGCTCCACTCACCGTCACGGTCCTGGACGACGCCGACCGTCCCGAGGTGGCCGACCTGGCCCGCTCGTACGGCTTCGCCCACACCGTCCGCCCCGACCGCGGCCACCTGAAGAAGGCCGGAAACCTCAACCACGGCCTGTCCCTGACCGGCAACGAGGTCGTGGCGGTCTTCGACGCCGACTTCGTCCCGCGCCCCGACTTCCTGCACCACCTGGTCCCCTACCTGGAGGACCCGCAGATCGCCATCGCCCAGTCGCCGCAGTTCTTCGACACCGACCAGGGCATGCCGTGGATCCAGCGGACCGCCGCCGCCTCCCAGGAGATGTTCTACCGGTGGCTGCAGCCGAGCCGCGACGCCGACGGCGGCGCCATCTGCGTCGGCACCAACGTCGTCTACCGCCGCGCCGCCCTCGACCGCATCGGCGGCTTCCCCAGGATCGACCACAGCGAGGACATCTACACCAGCGTCGCGCTCATGAAGCACGGCCTGCGCACCAAGTACGTGCCGGTCCTGCTGGCCAAGGGCCTGTCGCCGGACAACGTCGGCTCGTACGTGGCGCAGCAGTACCGCTGGGCCATGGGCTGCCTGAGCCTGCTGTTCAGCCGCGACTTCCACCGCACGCCGATGGGCTGGCGGGTGCGCCTGTCCTACTGGAGCGGCTTCCTGTCCTACTTCGTCTCGGCGCTCAACATCGCGGCCATCCCGCTGCCCGGCCTGATCATGCTCTACGCCTACCCGCAGGACGTACGCGCCTGGCACATGATCCCGTTCGTCGGCCCGCTGTGGGTGGCGCTGGTACTGCTGCCCGCGACCTCGGTCGGCCGCTACCGCTTCGAGGTCATCCGCGCCCAGACGCTCTACTCCTACTGCCACCTGTTCGCCATCGGCCATGCCCTGCGCAACCGGGTGTCGGCCTGGGTGCCCAGCGGCGGCGGCGGAGCCAGGCGCTCGCGCCTGGTGGTCACCATCACCCGCCTGGCCCTCGTCTGGCTGAGCGGAACCACGCTCGCGGTCTGGGCGGGCATCGCCTGGCGCGCCCCCGCCTATGGCTGGCACCACTACTGGGCGCTGACGCTGTTCGCCGCCGCGAGCACCTACATCGCCCTGCCGCTGATCCGCGACCTGTGGAGGTTCTCCCGATGAACCACCGTCAGCGCTGGCCGGAGACACTGGCCATCACCACCCTGCTGGTCCTGGCCATCGTGCTGGCCACGGGCTGGGCCGTCCTGCCTCCCGTGATCCCGTGACCGGGCACCGCAAGGACGTCGACGGCCTGCGCGCGGTCGCCGTCCTTTTCGTCCTGGCCTTCCACGCCTCCGTACCCGGTCTGGGCGGCGGGTTCGTCGGCGTCGACGTCTTCTTCGTCATCTCCGGCTTCCTGATCACCGGCCTGATCGTGCGCGACCTGGCCGCGGGGACCTTCTCCCTCGCCGACTTCTACGCCCGCCGGGCCCGCCGCATCCTTCCGGCCGCGGGCACGGTCCTGGTGGCGAGCGCGCTGGCGGCCTGGCTGCTGCTGCCACCGCTGCGCGCCGCCGACGTGGCCGCCGACGTCTTCACCGCCGCCCTCTACGTGGCCAACTGGCGCTTCATCGCCCAGGAGACCGACTACCTGGCCGCCGACCGCGACCCGAGCCCGCTGCTGCACTTCTGGTCACTCGCGGTGGAGGAACAGTTCTACCTGGTGTGGGCGCCCTTGCTGCTGGCCGCGTTCTGGCTGGCCGGACGCCGGGCCGTGGCCGCCGCCGCGGTGCTGGTCACGGCCGGGTCGTTCGCGCTGTCGCTGTCCTGGGACGGGCCCGCCGCCTACCTGGCCTCGCCGGCGCGGGCCTGGCAGTTCGGGGTGGGGGCGCTGGCCGCGCTGGCTCTGCCGTACCTCTCCCGCACGCCCCGCCTCCTGGCCGCACTCCTGGGTACGGCGGGAGCCGCGGCGCTGGCCTGGTCCCTGACGCTCGACGAGAGCGGCTATCCAGGACTGCAGGCCCTCGTTCCCACGCTGGGGACGGCGGCGCTGATCCTTTTCCGCTCGCCGGTATCGGCGCTGCTGAGCCACGGCTGGATGGGGGCGGTGGGGCGGCTGTCGTTCGCCTGGTACCTGTGGCACTGGCCGGTCGTCGTGTTGTTCGGCGACGGGCGGTCGTGGCCGGTCAAGCTCGCTCTGGTGATCGGCGCCGCGCTGCCCGCATGGCTGACGATGCGGCTGGTGGAGCGGCCGGTGCGCTTCTCCAAGGTCGTGGCCGAGCTGCCGCGGCGCGGGCTGGCGGTGGGCACGGCGGCGATGACGGTCCCGGTGACGGCCGCGCTGCTGCTGGGCGGGGCGAGCGTGCCGCGTGCCGAGGTGGCCACCGCGGTGGTCGAGACGGCGCCGACCGTCGACGCGGCGGCGGCGCGTACCGACTATCCGCCCTCGGAGGGGTGTGAGGTGGCGCTGACGGCGACCACGAGCCCGCCGTGCCTGTTCACGCCCAGCGGGTCCGGGCGCGCGGGGGCGGTGCCCGGCAACGACCGCGTCGTGCTGCTCGGCGACTCGCACGCCGGGCAGTGGTTCACGATGGCGCGGCGGGTGGCGCACCGGCGCGGCTGGACGCTGGAGGTACTGACCAAGCCGGGGTGCCCGCCGGCCGCGCTGAAGATCGTGGATCCGCGCCTGGGCAGGGAGTACCGCGAGTGCGACCAGTGGCGCGAGAACACCCTGACCAGGCTGGAGGGCGAGACGCCGCCGCGGCTCATCCTGCTGGCCTCGCTGTCGGCCTACGCCGACGCGAAGGCCACGCTGAAGGGCTGGCGGCCCACGCTGGAGCGGTTGTCGCGGCTGGGGGCGCCGCTGGTGTACCTGCGTGACACGCCGCTGCCCGGCATCGACGTGCCGGCGTGCCTGTCCGGCAAGCCCGCCGCGTCCTGCGCCTTCCCCCGCTCTCGCGGGCTCGCGCCGGACCCCCTCGCGGCGGGCAAGAGGCCGGGCCTGTGGACGCTGGACGTCAGCGACCTGCTCTGCCCAGGCAGCGGCCCCACGTGCCCGGCGGCGCTCGACGGCGTCGTGCTCTACCGCGACGACTCCCACCTGACCAACACGCTCGTCCAGCGGCTCGCTCCACGCCTGGAGCAGCAACTGGAGGAGCTCGACCTGATCCCGACGGTCCTTTGACATCCTTCCCCCTCGCAACGAGGGGGATTCCCACGGTCACCCGCGGGCCTTCCTGCTTCGCCGCCGGTCGCCCGTCCGAGAGGATTCTCGTTGAGGTCTTACACCAGCTCCACAGGCGTTTCAGCTCTCCGCCAGCCCGGCGGCGAGCACGTTCTTGGCCGCGTTCACATCCCGGTCATGGACCGCACCACAGGCGCACTCCCAGGCCCGGACGCTCAGCGGCATCGCCTCTTGCCGGGTGCCGCACGCCGAGCACAGCTTGGAGGAGGGAAACCAGCGATCCACCACCATCAGCGTGCGCCCATACCACTGCGCCTTGTACTCCAGCATCGAGCGCAGTTCCCGCCACGAGGCGTCACTGATGGCACGCGCCAGCTTGCCGTTCTTGACCAGGTTGCGCACCGTCAGGTCCTCCACCGTGACCGCTTGATTCTCGCGAACCAGCCGTGTCGTGACCTTGTGCAGATAGTCCCTTCTCCGGTCGGCGATCCGGGCATACACCCTGGCCACGCGCAGCCGTGCCTTGCCCCGATTCGCCGAACCCTTGGCTTTGCGGGCCAGCGCGCGCTGCGCCCCGGCCAGCCTGCGCCGCTCCCGCCGCTCGTGACCCGGGTTGACGATCTTCTCACCGGTGGACAGAGTGGCCAGCGCCGCGATCCCGGCGTCAACCCCTACAGCCGCCGCCACCGGCTGCAGCGCGCTGATCTCCTCCTCGACCAGGATCGACACGAACCAACGTCCCGCCGCGTCCCTGCTCACCGTCACCGTGGACGGCTCCGCACCCTCCGGCAAAGGACGCGACCACACAATCGCCAGTGGCGCGTCCATCTTCGCCAACGTCAACCGGCCCGCACGCCAGCGGAACGCCGACCGGGTGTATTCAGCCGATGCCCGCACCTTCTTCTTGCTCTCGAACACCGGATGCTTAGCGCGTTTGGCGAAGAAGTTCGCGAACGCCGCCTGCAAGTGGCGCAGCGCCTGCTGCAGCGGAACCGACGACACCTCCGACAGGAAACCGAACGCATCACTACGTTTCCACTCGGTCAGCAGGGCGGACGACTCCCCATAGGAGACGCGACGCCCCTCCGCATAGGCACGGGTCCGCTCTTCCAGAGCCTTGTTATAGACCAGACGCACACAACCGAACGTCCGAGCCAGCTCGTCGGCCTGTCCGGACGTCGGGTAGAAGCGGTACTTGTAAGCCCGCTTCACGATCCGCGCCACACCGCACAGACTATCGTGCAGACAGGCGACTATCGAGTATGTGTTCCCGTGCCACGGCCTGGTGAGGACATTACACGTCCCCGGCTCCGCCTCCTCGGAGGTTCTCGATGAGAATCCTCATCTCCCTCCTGCTGGTCTGTGTCCTCGCCGCGTGCGGCGGCGGCACGGACCGGCGGGAGGTCTTCCGCGACGACTTCGACGGCGCCACGCTCGACGCCGGGCGCTGGCGGCACGAGACCGGCCCGCCGGAACGCTGGGGCACCGGCGAGATCGAGACGATGACCGCCTCCCCCGCCAACGTCGCCCTCGACGGCAAGGGCCACCTGGCCATCACCCCTCGCCTGGAGGGCGGCCGGTGGACCTCCGGCCGGGTCAGGACCCAGCGCGCCGACTTCGCCGTCCCGCTCGGCGGCACGCTGCGGGTGGAGGCCCGCCTCGCGCTGCCCGCCGTCTCGCCCGCCGACGGCGCGGGGTACTGGCCGGCGTTCTGGATGCTGGGCGGGGAGACCGGCTGGCCGGCCGTGGGCGAGATCGACATCATGGAGGCGGTGAACGGCCGGCCTTCTGTCACCGGCGCCATGCACTGCGGCACCATGCCGGGCGGCCCGTGCCAGGAGCCGAAGGGCCTGGTCACGCCCGAGCAGCCCTGTCCCGGCTGCCACGGCTCCTTCCACACCTACGCGGTCGAGGTGACCGAGAAGTCCACGACCTGGCTGCTGGACGGCCGGCCGTACTTCACCTTGGACAGGAGCCTGCCGCGGGCCTTCTTCGTGATACTCAACGTGGCGGTCGGCGGCGGACTGCCCGGCCCGCCCAACGCGGCGACCATCCCCGGCAGGCCGATGCTGGTGGACTATGTCAGCGTCACTACACTTAGGGTCGCCTAACCTAATTGACCAAGGAATCCCATGCGCCTGCCCGTGGCGATCGCCGCACTGCTGCCCGTCCTCGCCTTCGCCGCCTGCGGAAACTCCGCGGACCCGGCCCAGGGCACCGGCTCCACCCGTACGGTCAAGCACGCCATGGGCGAGACCAAGGTCCCCGAGACGCCCAAGCGCGTCGTGGTCCTCGACACGGACAAGCTCGACACCATGGTCTCCCTGGGCCTCGCCCCCGTCGGCGCGGCCCAGGCGGCCGAGAACCAGAAGTGGCCCGCCTACCTCGGCGACGCGCTCAAGGACACCAAGTCCGTCGGCACCCTCCAGCAGCCCAATCTGGAGGCGATCATCGCGCTGAAGCCGGACCTCATCCTCGGCACCAAGTTCCGCCAGGCCGCCTTCTACGACAAGCTCAGCAAGATCGCCCCGACGGTCTTCACCGAGAAGGTCGGCGTGACCTGGAAGGAGAACTTCACGCTCGACGCCGAGGCGCTCGGCAAGCCCGCCGAGGCGGCCAAGCTCCTGTCGGACTACGAGACGCGCGCCAAGACGGTCGGACGGAAGTTCGCCGAGCTCAAGCTGAGCATCGTGCGCTTCATGCCCACCGAGATCCGCATGTACGGCCCCGAGTCCTTCAGCGGCATCGTCGTCGGCGACGCCGGCGTCGGCCGCCCCGAGGTCCAGATGCTCGCCGGCCAGGAGGACAAGCGGTTCGGCAAGCTGAGCCAGGAGAACATCGCCCAGGCCGACGCCGACGCCCTCTTCTACAGCGCCTACGGCGAGGCCGCCGCCGCGTCGCAGGCCGAGGTCACCGGCGGGCCGCTGTGGAAGAAGCTCAAGGCGGTCACCTCCGGCCACGCCCACGCGGTGGACGACGAGGTCTGGATGCTCGGCATCGGGGTCAGGGCGGCCAACGGCATCCTGGACGACCTGGACAAGTACCTCACCGCGCCGGCGTGAGCCGTACCTCGTCTCCCACCCGCACGTCGCCGGGCCGCAGGACCCGGGCGTAGACCCCGGCGCACGGCTGCGCGCCCATGTCGAAGACCTCGACGCGGTTGTGGCGGGCCACCGTGCGCAGCGCGTCGGTGTCGCGCGGCAGCCCGCCGTGCGCGAGCGTGGGTACGGCGCAGCGCGGGCTGGCCACGATGACCTCCAGCTCCGCCGCCCCGAGGCGCAGCCGGGCGCCCGCCCACGCGTTCTCGGGGAAGCCGTCGCCGGGCGTGTCGATCACGACGTTGGGGCGGTAGCGGACCGCCTCCATGTGCCCGCGCGCGCTCAGTTCGCCGATGCGCCGCACGGTCGAGGTGGTGATGAGGTGGAGCGGGGCGAAGTCGAAGAACGTCCCGGGCGCGGCGGCGGCCAGGTAGGTGATGGTGTGGCCGACCTCCTGCTCGATGCCCCGTTCGAGCACCTCTTCCGGGATCGAGCGCTCCAGTTCGGCCGCCGGGGGCGGGGTGTCGGCGAGCCGTACCTCGCGGCCGAACAGCCTGGACAGCTCGGCGTCGCCGGGCGGCGCGACGCCGTCGAGCGTGAGCAGGTCCCGCCACAGCCTGGGGTTCTTGGCACTGGCGACCTTGCCCGTGGAAACGTCGACGACGGCGCGCACCCGGTCTCCGGAGAGCCCTCGCTCAGTGATCTCGCCGGTGTCGAGGTCTTCCCCGAGCATCGACTTGACCGGATAGCGGCGCAATGCCCCCACAACACCGACAAGATCACTCATTTCATGATCTTACGGCGTGTGCGGAGCTTTTGCCGGTTTCCACAGCGATCCATCGAGCACCAGCGGCGCGCGCCGGGCCGTGAGGTGTCGAGAAACAGCAGGTAGCAGCGCTCGCCGCCGCACATACGCACGCGTTCGACACGATCGCCGGAAAACAACTCGATCGCGTCTCGCGCCACCGCCGACAGGAACTGCGACCCGGTCACCGGGTACGCCCACTCCCTGACCCGGCCGGCCCCCATGACGGGCACGGGCGGCGGCGCGGCGGCCAGCTCGTTCAGGATCGTGTGCGGCCGCGGTGGGTCCGCGTCGATCCTGACCTCCGCCACACCGGCGACCTTGAAGCCGGGGGCGTCGTCCTTCACCGCCTCCATGGCGAGCGACAGGATCGCGCCGCGCAGCCGTTTGGCGTCGGCCAGCTCGTCCGCGTCCGCCCGCGCGGGCCCGTCCACGCCGAGCCTCGACACGGCGATCCACTCGGCCAGATCGGCGGGCGCGTGCAGCCGTTCCCAGGGGTTCACCGCCCCGCTGAGCAGGAATTCCAGGCACAGCGTGCCCGCGTCGAACCTGAACCGCTGACCGTCGCCTCCGGTCAGCACCATCGTGCTTGCGCTCTCCACAGGAGCAGTGTAACACTGGACACCAGTTAAACCGGTGTAATCGGAGGAGACGAGAATGAACGAGATCATCGAGCTGACCGAGCGTTCGTGGGAAGCCAACAGGAACGGCGACGCCGCCTTCTTCGACCGCTTCCTCACCGCCGAACCGGTGAGCGTCTCCCCCTGGGGCGTCATCACCGACCGGGAGGCGATCCTCAAGGGCTTCGCCGAGAACCGCAACCCCTACACCCGCACCGAGCAGTCCGGCCACCGCGTCGTCCGGCTGACCGAGGACAGCCTCGTCCACATCAGCCTGGTCGAGATCGACGTACTCCTGAACGGCACCGAGAAGCAGACCGTGCTCTATCACGCCGCGACGACCCTGGTCCGCCAGGACGGGGAGTGGAAGGCCGCCGTCTTCCAGGTCACCCCCGCCGGAGCCTAGGGATCCAGCCGGGCACCGCCCGCCGGTAGTCCTCGTACTCCTGCCCGAAGGTACGGCGCAGCGTCGGCTCCTCGTAGAAGCGCACGAACAACCACGTGACGATCCCGACGAGCGCCGCGTACCAGAGCAGGCTCAGCCGTCCGAGCAGCAGGGCCTGCCCGGCGATGGCCAGTTCGACGGCCACGTACATGGGGTTGCGGACGTAGCGATAGAAGCCCCCCACCACGAGGCGGCTCGGCGCGGCCACCGGCATCGGCGTGCCCAGCCCCTCGACCACGAAGCGGACGAACGCCGGCACGATCACCACCGCCCCCGCCACGACCATGAGACCGCCGAGCCCTCGCAGCGGCGGCCACATCGGCCCGAAGTGCCAGCCAGTGATCAGCCACGGCGCCACCCCGGCCACCAGCCCCGGCCCGAGGACGAAGAACAACGACGTCACCGTCGCCGCCACCGGCTTCCGCATCCGTGTCACCCCCAGAAGCGCCGAAGATGAGGTACGAGCTCGGCGGCCCGCTCGTCGGGGAAGAAGAGCCGGCCACCGTCGATCTCGACGACCTCCCGCACGCCCGGGATAGTGTCGCGCAGCCAGCGCGCCCATTCCACGCCGAAGAAGACGTCACCCGTACCCCACACCACAAGCGTTGGCACGGCAAGCACCGTCAACTGCGGCTCGATGGCCACCATCTCCTTGGCGTCGATCCCGGCCAGGAGACGCTCGAAGGCCCGCCCGCCGCCGGGCTTGGCGAACATCGGCCGCAGGTACGCGTCCACGAGGGCCTCGGGGTCGTCGATCCGCTCGTAGCCGTCGCCGTACACGCTCTGGCCGATCAGGCCGGGGTGCTGGATCAGCGCCTCGACCAGGGGGACGAGTTCGCCCTTGGCGGCCAGTTCGACGGTGGGACGGAAGGCCTCGGGCGGGGTGTTGTCGTGGACGTCGCAGTTGGTGAGGGTGAGGGAACGGAGCCTGTCCGGATGGCGCACCGCGAAGATCTGCGCGATCGCGCCGCCGGTGTCGTTGGCGACCATGTCGACCCGGTCGAGTCCGAGGTCGTCGCAGAACCCGGCCAGCGCTTCCGCCAGTCCGGGCAGCGTGAGGTCGTCGGTGATCGGGCTGCCGCCGTGGACGGGCAGATCGGGTGCGACACAGCGTCGTTCGCCGCGTAGCCCGGCGATGACGTTGCGCCAGAGGTAGGAACTCGTGCCCACGCCATGTACGAACAGCGTGGCCGGCCCCTGGCCCTCGTCGATGTGGTTGAGCATGAACGCCTCCAAACAAACCGACTGTCGGTCTGGAAAATACCCGACTGCCGGTCGGTATGTCTAGAGTTGGTTCATGAACCTCAAGGCAGAGCGGGGCGCGGCCACCCGCGACCGGGTCCTCATGGTCGCGCGACGCCTGTTCGCCGAGCAGGGCTACGAGGGCACCTCCATCGAAACCGTCCTGCAGGAGACGGGACTGAGCCGTGGGGCCCTGTACCACCACTACTCAGGCAAGGACGCCCTGTTCGAGGCGGTACTCGAGCAGGTGGAGACATCGGTGGGAGTGCGCCTGATGGAGTCGGTGAAGGGAATCGCCGACCCCGCCGAGGCTCTCGTGGCGGGATGTCTGGCATGGGTAAGAATGGCCCGCGACCCGGCCACCCGCCGCATCGTGCTGATCGACGCACCTGCCGTACTGGGATGGGAGAGATGGCGAGCCCTGGAGGAACGGCACGCGTTCGGCATGCTGAAGTCGGCCCTGAGGGCGACGGGAAGAGTGCCGAAAGAGGCCCTGGACGTGTACGCGCACATGTTGCTGGCCGCGATCAACGAGAGCGTGTTGCTGGTGGCGAGGGGCAATGAACTGGAAGGCGCGGAGAGAGCGGTAGAAGACTTCCTTCACCGCCTCCTACGCCCCTGAAGGCAAGGTCATCGCACTGTTGGCGCTCAGGCGTTTCTCCAGCCGCCTACCACCCCGGCGGCAAGTACTTCACTGACTCATGGATCATCGTGCGCTAGATGCACCCGGGGGAGGGGCGCGTGAAGCGCTCCTCCCCCTTGCCATGCCGACGCCGGTTCCCCAGGCTCGCCGCCCGGGCGGGCGGACGGGAAGATCCACAATGCTCGGCGGTCCGCCCGACCGCGCCTCCTAGGTCGTGGTGTCGGTTGCGTACTCCGGGCGACCGGTGGGCCGGTAGACCTGGATCGTTATGCCATCTGAGGTGGCTTGGGAGTCGATCAGTTCCAGCGCCGTGTCCGGGCCGGCATCGGGGAACAGCCGCCTGCCCTGGCCGACGACCACGGGATACGTGATCAGGGTGATCTCGTCGACAAGCTGGTTGGCGAACAGCCAGCGGACCAGTTCGCCGCTGCCGTGTACCTGCAACTCGCCTCCGGGTTTGGCCTTCAGCTCGCGGATGGCGGCCGCCACGTCTTCGGACAGGACGGTTGTATTCGTCCATTGCGGGTCGCTGAGCGTCGTCGAGACCACGTACTTGGGCCGCGAGTTCAGGGCCGCCGAGATCGGGTTGTCGCCCTGTTCTGCTCCCCAGGAGCCGCTTCCCCACGAGCCGGCGAAGATCTCGTAGGTCCGCCGGCCGAACAGGAACGCGTCGGCGCGCTGGTAGACCGCGCCGACGAACGCCTCGGCCTCGTCACCGAAGAGCGGCAGCGCCCATCCGCCACGCTCGAATCCGCCCCTGCGGTCCTCATCCGATCCGCCGAGGCCTTGCATCACGCCGTCGACCGAGACGTTCATGATGGTCGTCAGTTTCATAGTCGCAATTTCCTTCTCGTTGGATTGGGCGTCGACTGTTCTGACCCGGCGAGCGCACCGAACTCATCGATCGGCCCCCGTGCGATCTGCGCGGCCACTTTGGTTCCCGTCCTGTGAGCCGCCGGGATCTCGCCTGACCAGGCCGGGTTGACAGGTTCGGGAACATGTGGAAATACTAACGGCGTTAGATGATCTAACGTCGTTAGGAGTTCGTGGTGGGGAAGCGGGAAGAGGTACGTCAGCGGACGTTCGCCGAGATCCTGGAGACGGCCGGCCGGATGGCGGAGGCAGAAGGCTGGCGGGCGGTGACCATCCGGCGGATCGCCGCCGAGATCGGCTACAGCGCGCCGGTGATCTACCAGCACTTCCCCGGCAAGGACGCCGTCCTGCACACGCTGCTGCACCGGGTCAACGGTGAGCTGGCGGAGCGGATGCGGGCCGCGGTAGCCGGTGAACCGGCGGCACGGGGCCCACACCTGGCGGCAGCCGCGTACCTGGAATTCGCCCGGTCGCGGCCCGGCCTCTACCAGCTCATGTCGGGCGCGCCCGGCACGGACGTCGACGCCTCCACCCGCCGCGCCGCCGCAGCCGACGTGATCACCTTCACCCGGCAGCTCATCGGCGCGTGGGCGGCCGACACCGCAGCCGAGCCCATCGACATCGACGACGCCTGCGACCTGCTGTGGGGCACACTGCACGGCCTCGCCTCCATCGGCTCGATCCAGGACATCGGCTTCGACCGCGCCCTGAACCTGGCCGACCAGGCGGTGACCGCGCTGCTCGGCTACTGGTCAGCCCCGGCCGCGAACCCCGAAAGCCACTCGCACACCAT
Organism: Nonomuraea sp. NPDC059007; assembly: GCF_042740555.1. Lineage (NCBI taxonomy): Bacteria > Bacillati > Actinomycetota > Actinomycetes > Streptosporangiales > Streptosporangiaceae > Nonomuraea > Nonomuraea sp. NPDC059007. Next base: position 178,663 of record NZ_JBHYJD010000012.1, read on the forward strand.
CAGGAGAGAGAAATGATCTACCACCACAACCGCTTCACCTTCAAGCAGACCGCCACCGCCCAGCAGCGGGAGGAAGCCCTCGCCAGCCTGCGCAACCAGGGCGAGTCGATCGACGCGGTCTCGCGGTACGTCGTCGGCAAGGACATCGGCGGCGAGTTCGAGTACGGCGCCGTCTTCGTCATCGAAGACCTCGACGGATACTGGGAGTACCTGATGGCGCCCTCACACGCCCACACCGACCGGATCGGCCTGCCACTGCTGGAGTCCTTCGTCTCCTACGACACCACCGACAGCGACGACCCCGGCATCGCCCAGAAGATCGCCGACCTCCACGCGCGACGCTACGCCGGCAACCCGGCCCTCACCAAGCTGGTGGCCGACCTCCCCTCCTACACCGGCAGCAGCGCGCCGACCCCCACCAACCAGCCCGCCGCCGGCCCTGTCACCCGGTAGCCGTGAGGTAGCGGGTGAGCATGGCCACCAGTTCGTTCTCGAAGCGGGGGATGTCGATGGGGTCGGGGGCGGCGATGAGCTGGTGCACGACCAGTTCGACGGTGCTGACGGCGAGCCGGGCGGCGGTTTCGGTGTCGCCGACCCGGACCTGCGGGTGGCGGTCGAACAGCTCTCGCAGGTAGGCGACGCGCTCCTGCTCATACCGGGAGATCTTCTCCAGCAGTGTGTGGGAGCGGGGCGCCTGTTCCATCATGACGCGCAGGAGCTGCGGGTCGTCGTGGTGGTTCTCGATCGCGGTCCGTACGTAGAGGCGGACGACCTCCTCCAGTGAGCCGGGCGGCCCGGTCTCCTCCCCGCGGGCGAGACCGGACACGCCGGCGTCGAGGTGCCGGACGAGCAGCTCGACGAGGATCGCGTCCTTGTTCGGATAGTACTGATACAGCGAGCCGATCGAGATCCGTGCCCGCTCGGCGATCCGGTTGGTGGTGCCGGCGGCGTAGCCGTACTCGGTGAAAACGTGAGCAGCGGCCGTGAGGATGCGTTGCCGGGTGAGCTCGGCGCGCACCTGGCGCGGCTGTTTACGTGGCTGAAGCCGGCGCTTGTCCGATGTCATGGCACCCCTGGGGACGGCAGCGTGAAAGCGAGTAGCGCACGAACTGAATAATTGCTCATAATTGTGGCATGACCTGCGCCGATGTGGCGAACGCCGACCGCGCGGGCGCGCTTGATGCGGAGGCGGAACCCCCGGGAGAAGGAGTCTTTGATGACGTATGCCCCAACGCGGCCACGGCGGGTGCCACAGGAGGAGGTTCTCGCCCTGCTCGGGGAGCCCGAGCCCATGACCAAGGCCAAGATCTTCGACCGCGTCGACCAGCACTCCCGGCGCTTCATCGCCCACTCCCCCTTCCTGACGATGGCCACGGCGGACGCGGCCGGACGCGCCGACTGCTCGCCGCGCGGCGACTACCCGGGGTTCGTGAAGGTCCTCGACGACCGTACGCTCGCGATACCCGACCGGCCCGGCAACAAGCTCGCCGACTCCTTCCGCAATCTCGCGGAGAACGACGGGGTCGGACTGCTGTTCCTCATCCCCGGAGTGCGCGAGACGCTGCGGGTCAACGGCCGCGCCTACCCCACCGACGAACCCGATGTGCTCGCACGGATGCAGACCGAGGCCAGGCAACCGGTGCTGGCGCTCATCGTCGACGTGGCCGCGGTCTACCTGCACTGCGGCCGCGCGCTCATCCGCTCGCGGCTATGGGACCCCGCCAGCCAGGCCCTCGCCGCGGAGATTCCCTCGGCCGGTGAGATCGCCATCGGCCAGCTCGGGCTCGACCTCGACCCGGAACTCGTCGACCGCAAGCTCGAAGCCGGCTACCGCGAACTGTTCTGACCCCGATCCCAAGGTGACCTTCCGATGCAACTGACGATTCTCGATCGTATGGACCGGGTCGCCGACGGCGTCCTGTCCCTGACCCTGCGGAGCGCCGCCGGCCCGCTGGCGCCCTGGGAGCCGGGCGCCCACGTCGATCTGGCGCTGCCGAACTGGCTGACCCGCCAGTACTCGCTGTGCGGGGACCCGGCCGAGCGGGACCGCTACCGCATCGCCGTACGACATGAGCCGCTGAGCCGGGGAGGCTCGGAGTACGTCCACCTGTTCCTGCGCCCGGGCCGCACCCTGGAGGTCTCCTCACCGCGCAACACCTTCCCCCTGCTGGCCGCGCCGGACTACCTCTTCCTCGCCGGCGGCATCGGCATCACCCCCATCCTCCCGATGCTGCGGGCCGCCATCCGGGCGGGCGCCACGGCCAGGCTCGTGTACGCCGGGAGGTCGGCCGCGACCATGCCCTTCGCCGACGACCTGCGCTCCTCCTACGGCGAGCGGGTCCACGTCCTCGCCCAGGACGAACAGGGCATGCCCGACCTCACCGCCCTGGCGGCCGAGCTGAGCCCCCACACGCTGGTGTACTGCTGCGGCCCCGCACCGATGCTCGCCGCGGCCGAGGCCGCCTTCCCCGCCGAACGCCTGCACCTCGAACGTTTCCGCCCGACCACCAGGACGTTCCCGCCCAACACCGCCTTCGAAGTGGTGTGCGCCCGATCGGGCCAGACGGTTTCCGTCTCCCCTGAGGAATCGATGCTGGACGCCCTGACCTACGCCGGGCACCCCGTGCCCTCCGGCTGCCGCGAAGGCGTGTGCGGAAGCTGCGAACTCACCGTCATCGACGGGGAACCCGAGCACCGCGACGACATCGGCGCTCCGGCGGGCCGCATGTACGCCTGCGTGTCGCGGGCACGCTCACCCCGCCTCGTCGTGGACCTCTGACGTGCTCATCCCTCGTCGAGGGTTCATCTGGATGTTGGTGGCGCCGTCGCCCGTGGAGATGATCCCGCTGTTGTCACCACTGACGACGACCGACCGCTCCCCGCCACCGGCCGGAGGATCCGGTTCGGCGACGGAGGGCCGGGTCAGCCAGAACGCGACCAGCGCGCCGGCCGCGGCCAGCGCCACAGCGACACCGGTCCACCCCCAGCTCCATCCGGCATCGGTGAGCACCTGGTTGCCGGCCACCGCCGTACCCACCCCGAGCGGTACCGACAACACAAGCAAGATCCGCCTGCCCCACACCCGTGCACGTCCGCGCATACCGGCATCTTCGACCCCCGGCCAAAGCCGCGCAACGCGTTCACGTATCACCCATCATCCTCAAGCCGGAGCCATTCGAGCGATCCGCCGTTACGGCTGCGTGGCGTGGGTCGGCGAGGTCGTGGGCGGAGCGGGTCAGCCAGATCAGGCTCAGCGCACCGGCGAGCGCCGTGACCGTGCCGGGGACGTTGCCGACACCTTCCAGCAGCCGGTCCAGGAGCGAGGAGGTCAACATCAGGACCAGGGCGGCGATGCCGTACACCACAGTGGAGGTTTGCCAGCGGCGGTCATTTCGCTGCGCCCGCAGGAGCAGCATCGTCCAGAGCAGTCCCGCCAGCCCGCCTATCGTGATCAGGAAGTCGCCCACGGGCATGCCGAGCAAGTCGAGCACCTCGGAGACCGCGACGCTTCCGTACGCCACGATGCCGAAAGACCGCATATGGTCGCCATATTTCAGGCCACGCGTCAGCACCGGGTGGTACAGCCACACCACCGCCAGCATCACCGCGGCGTCGAGCAGGCTCATCCACCACGACCAGGACGTCACGAGGGGATAGACGAGCCAGGACGCCGCCGCGACGTACAGTGCGATCCGTAGTCGCGTCGTGTCCCGATCCATCGCGTACGGCGGGCCCACCAGCGGCCCGCGCAGTCCTTGCCACAGCGCCCACGCCCACATCGCGCCGACCAGCCCCACGATGAGCACGCCGCGCCCTGTCACCGCGAGGCCTTCATCCAGTTCGGGCACCAACGTCAGCCGCAACATCGCGCTCAGATCGCCCGAGATCAGGGCGAGCGCTCCGACGATCGCCAGTGCGATGACGTAACCGCCCACGACGAGTAGGGCGAGAAGGCTTAATCGGTAACGACGCGACACGTGGCACTTCCAGGGGGTGAATGCGATCGAACGCCCCACCTTAGCGAGCCTCCAACCCCCAGTCGATCAAGCATGTCCCTGGAACCATGCGGAGGTGGCCGGCGGTGGCCCAGCACCCTCCGGAAGAAGTTCACGGCGCCGGCGGTGAAGATGAGCGTCTGCAGCCAGAGGATGACGAGCGTCGCCCGAGCGGTGGCGGGCAAGGCCGTGTCCATGGGCGCCTCCAGGATGTTGGGCTGGCATGAGGTGTTGATCAGACCGCGTACCGGCTGGGGCCCCACTCCGGCACTGCACGCCACCCGGCTACCGCAAGCTAGCCCCGCCCGATCGGGACCGGTCCCGATCCCCGACCGGCGGCGGTTGAGGACGATCGCTCACCCGAGCAGAGAGTCTCCGCTCGCCCATCCTTGCGCTGTCACCCACAGCGCTGCCGGCGGGGGCGGGATCGCCAGCCGAGCCGTGTCGGAGCCGATCCGCCTGCTCGCTGTCAGCGGCATGGGAGGGCGTTGGGCAATGCACACGCCCGGTCCCGGCTGCGACGTTCCGACTGGGCTTGATTGCCGATGAGGGGAGCCCTGCCGATCCTGCTCAGCGGACCGTCGGAGCTCGCGGCGTGACCGCCTCGCGCAGTTCGGCGGCGGCCTGGGCGATGAGCTCGGACAAGGTCGCGTCCGGATCGGCCAGCCAGCGGGACGTGGCACGCCGGGAGATCGCGATCGCCACGTCGATGATGAAGCGTGCCTCGCCGGACTCGACGCCGCGGCGCTCCAGCGCCCCCACCAGTGCGCCGGCGATGTCGGCGAGCTTGATCAGGTCGCGTTCGGCCAGTGCCGGGCTGGCGGCGATCACCCCGACGCGGCGCAGCAGGAACTCGCGCGAGCGAAAGACCTCGTCGGCGGTCCCCAGCGCGACCAGCAGCGCCTCGAACGGCGTGAGGCCCGGGGCGGCCGCCTCGACCTGGGCGACGAGGTGGGCCTCAAGCTCGTTGCCGGCGAAAAGGACTTCCCGCTTGTCGGGGAAGTAGCGGTAGAAGGAGCGCTCGGTCAGACCGGCGGCACGCGCGATCTGCGCGACCGTGGTGCGCTCGAACCCCTGCGTCTCGAACAGCTCGAGCGCCGCGCGCTCGAGCCGGCCCTGTGCGTCGGACTCCCATCTCGGCATACCGGCCAGGATACGACAACAGATGCTGTCATCACCGTGCTACGGTCGATGACAACAGATGCTGTCATCACAGAGGAGATTGTCATGAAGGCTCTGCAGTTCGACCGGTTCGGTTCCCCGGACGGGATCGTGCTCCGTGACGTTCCGAAGCCGGAGCCGGGACCCGGCCAGATCCGGATCGCCGTGCGGGCGTGCGGCCTGAACCCGGCCGACTGGGCGGTGGTCGACGGCCTCCTCGCCGACCGGTTGCCGCCGCTGCCGCGTGGGCTCGGCTTCGAGGTCGCGGGCACCGTCGACGCGTTCGGTGAGGGCGTCACCGGCGTCGAGGTCGGCGACCGCGTGTTCGGCCCGGCGACCTTCGACGGCCCGACGGCCGGGGCCGCCGAGTACGCGCTGATGGTGGCTTGGGCGCGCATTCCCGAGAGCGTCACCGCCGAGCAGGCTGCCGCGCTGCCGATGGCGGCCGAGACGGCGTGGCACGCGCTCGACGACCTCGGCGTCCAGCCGGGTGAGTTGCTGCTCGTCCACGGCGCGGGCTCCACGGTCGGCGAGGCCGCGGTGCGCTTCGCGCTGCACCGGGGTACCCGGGTGATCGCCACCGCCGGGCCCGCACGGGCCGCCGCCCTGGAAGAGATCGGCGCCCAGGTGACCGGCTACGGCGACGGCATGACCGAACGCGTCGCCGCCCTGGCCGGAGGCCGCGTCGACCGTGCCCTGGACACGGCCCCGACCGGCGGCCGGATCGACCGCCCCGACCAGACCAGCCCGGCCGGCGGCTCACTGCCCACCCTCATCAAGCTGACCGGCGACCCCGACCGCGTCCTCACCGTCTCCGACTTCGCCGCCGCGGCCGAACTGGGCACCCGGGTCACCCACATCGAAATGCGCTACGACCGGCTGGACGAGTTCGCCCGGCTGGCCGGCGAAGGTGTCCTGGCCGTATCGGTCGCTCGCACCTACACCCTCGACCAGATCCACCAGGCCGCCAAGCTCAGCCAGTCCCGTCGTCCCGGCGGCAAACTCACGCTGGTCCTGTGATCGCCTCATCGCCTGCGCAGGCGATCCCGCAACCGAACAAGCACTGAGCTACCCAATAACCACAACAACACGAGCGGCGGCGACGATGATCAACTCCCGCCTCCCGGCATTACAGACCCTGCGCGGTGCCGGATCGAGATGCTTGGCGATATCGCGCGGTACGCGAAGAGCTCACCAGAGTGCTTCGAGGACTGCTGATAGGTCAGGGCCGTACACCTCGGGGGAGAATGTGGCCTTCCCAGATCCATGTCCGGGTTGTCCGCTCAGAAAGGCGGTGTCAACCGGCTCGCATCCGTCGCGGGACACACTGCGGGCCTACCCCAGGCAAGGAGTGCGTTCATGCGGATGCCCCTGATCTCGATCGCCATGCTCACCCTCGCGTGCGCCGCCTGCTCATCCCCCGGTACGGCAGGCCTCCCGGCACCGGCGCCCGCCACGACCACCACCTCACCGTCCAGCCCTACCCCGGCTCCCCCTGCGCCGTCCCCGACCCCCTCACCAGAACCCCCGGAACCGCCGGCCGCGAGAGCGAAGATCCCCGACGTCGTCGGCATGAACCTGCAAGCCGCCCAGGACACCATGCAGGCCGCCGGCTTCTACTTCCTCGACGACCAGGACGCCACCGGGCAGGACCGGCTGCAGATCTACGACCGCAACTGGGTCGTCACCAGGCAGACACCTGCCGCGGGCCGCAAGGCAGACCCGGCGACCCGCATCACCCTGTGGGCCAAGAAACACGGCGAATAGGCTCACTGATGCCACCGAAAAAAGATAACTCTCCGTAATCAAGCTTAGGGTGATCGGCGCAGTTCAGCGCCTTTGCGGCAGGCGGCCGGGTCGGCTTCGGTGGCCAGACGGGCGGAGGTCTCCTCGCCGAGGCGGACGTAGCGGCCGAGGCTGGCCAGGTGCTGGTGGCGGGATTTGGCCTGGAACTCGGGCGCACTATGCCCGGCCTCGGCGAGGTGCAGCAGGGCGGCTGTGGCGCAGTTGGTGGAGCGTCCAGCCTTTCTGGTGCGTGTCGAGTTCGGCGTTGGCCTGTCTGAACGGGTATTCGGCGCGCGGGCAGGACAAGCGGCCCCGTCCTGTTGCCGGGCAGATGTCGGTGACCGCGAGCATCCGGGAGCCGGCGGAGGGGCCAGTGCACGTACTCGATCGCGCCGCCCTTGGACACCACGTGGGCGCGGCGGAACTCCAGGTCCAGATCCTCGATGTTCAAGATGAGGATCTCCTCGGCGCGAGCGGCCGTCTCATACAGCATCCGCCACAGCAGGCGCTCACGCAGGGCGTGGGAGGAGTCGGTGAACAGGGTCTCCAGCGCGGACAGGTGACGGCCGCCGCGGTGTTCCAGTGCTCCATCACCGGGCGTAGTCCTCGGGCGCCAGTTCCCTGGTGGGCCGGGGTCGGCCAGCGCGGTCAGGCGGGTGAGGGTGGCGGCGTAGTCGGCGCGAATGGCGGCGGCCTGCACCTGGTCGAGGAAGGACAGGAAGCCCTCGTACTGCTCGTCGCTGTCGGCGCAGGCGCTGACAATGCGCGGGTTGAGCAACACGATCGGCTCGGCATCCACACCGGGCCAAGCCCGTGCCCTTACCGACTACATGGTGCTCGTGCACCCGCTGCAGCACGGCGAACAGGGCGTCGATCACCTCCCCGAGCGGCGAGCACCGGTCACGATCATGGGCCCACCGAGGTCGCCATCCGCCTTTCTCGTGTGCCACTCACTTTTCGGGAGCACCGCAGGGCGACGATATCAAGCGACATATTCTCCGCTATATAACACCTATATACCTGGATGCTGACAACGTTGAGGCGAAGTGCGTATGCGCAGGTGGGAGCCGAGTTTATATAAAGCTTCGTATGGAGTTATTTGCGTATGGAGCTTTTTGGGCGCTAGCCTCGAAGGGTCGGTTCGCGAAATTTGCGAACCATTCTCCGCTCGCCAATGAAAGGGCACACATATGTCTGCTACCCATTCCGAGACGGCCGGCCGCGCCGTACCCGGATGGTTCGACGAGGCAAAGCTCGGCGTCATGATCGTGTGGACCCCGGCGGCGGTCCCGGCGTTCGCACCGCTGTTCCCCGCGGCCGAGGCCTGGGAGCAGATGACCGAGGACGAGGCCGCCGTCCTGCTGCGCGACGGCCTGCCGTTCGCGGAGATGTACCTGAACCAGATGCACGTCCCGACCAGCGCCGTGGCCGCCCATCACGCCGAGCGCCACGCGGGCGTCTCCTACGACGACTTCGCCGCCGAGTTCAGGGCCGGGATGCACCGGTGGGACCCGCACTCGTGGGTGGAACTCTTCGCCGCCGCCGGCATCCGGTACGTGGTGCTGACGGTCAAGCACCAGGACGGCTTCCTGCTGTGGCCCAGCGCCACCCCGAACCCGCACAAGAAGGACTGGCAGGCCGAGCGGGACCTCGTCGGCGAACTGGCCGAGGCGGTGCGCGCGGCCGGGATGAAGTTCGGGGTGCTCTACAGCGGCGGCCTCGACTTCACCTTCACCCCGCCGCCCGCTGCCGAGGACTACGAGAACCTGCCCGCCGCCATCGCCGACAACCCCGGCTACGCCGCCTACGCCGACGCGCACTGGCGGGAGCTCATCGAGCGCTACCGGCCGTCGGTGCTGTGGAACGACGCCGGCTACCCGGCCGCCGCCCGCATGGACGAGATGGTGTCCTGGTACCGCGAGCAGGTGCCCGGCGGGGTGATCAACGACCGCTTCGGCCCCACGCCGGCCGGCTCGGAGGAGGAACTCGCCGACTTCGCCACCCTGGAGTACCAGCGGGACTACGCCACCGACGCACCCGAGGGCCGCAAGTGGGAATCCTGCCGCGGGCTCGGCTCCTCCTTCGGCTACAACCGGCAGGAAACCGACGCCAGCATGCCCGACGCTGCCGAGCTGATCCACGAGTTCGTCGACTGCGTCGCGCACGGCGGCAACTTCCTGCCCGCCGTCGGCCCGACCGCCGCCGGGCAGGTGCCGTGGATCCAGGCCCAGCGACTGCTCGCACTGGGCTGGTGGCTCAAGACCAACGGGCCCGCCGTGTACGGCACGCGTCCCTGGACCCGCGTCACCGGCACCACCGGCGACGGCCTTGACATCCGCTACACCCAATCACCGGACGCGGTGCACGCCATCGTGCTGGGCGTCACCAACCGGCCGGAAGTGGAGTTGGACGTGCGCGCCGAACCCCGCGCCGAGATCACCCTGCTGGGCGGCGGCTCGGACCCGCTCACCTGGGAACCGGCCGCGCACGGCATCCGGGTCCGCCTGCCCGAGACACCCGACGCCCAGCCCGCTCTGACCTTGCGCATCAGCCCCGCCACCTCCGTCCAGCCTGCCTCTGTCCAGCCCGCCGTTCAGGAGGCCGAATGAACAGCCACCACACCGCCGCCCGCACCACCCCAGCCTGGTTCGACGAGGCCAAACTCGGCATCTTCATCCACTGGAACCCCGCCGTCGTACCCGCCTACGCGCCGGTCCCGTCGGTGCACCCGGTCGATGAGATGATGGCCTACGACGAGTCCGGCGTGCAGGCCATGCGCCGCAACCCGTACGCGGACATGTACTGGAACAGCATGAATATCCCGGGCAGCCCCACCGCCCGCCACCACGCCGAGCACTACCCCGGCCTCGACTACGACGACTTCGTCCGCGTCTTCCGCGAGCAGGTCCTGACCGCCTTCGACCCCCGGCCGTGGGCCGAGCTGTTCGCCCGCGCCGGCGCCCGCTACGTGGTGCTCACCACCAAGATGGACGACGGCTTCCTGCTGTGGCCCAGCGCCACCCCCAACCCGCACAGGAAGGACTGGCAGTCCACCCGCGACGTCGTCGGCGACCTCGCCGAGGCGGTACGCGAGCGCGGCCTGCGCTTCGCCACCTACTACTGCGGCGGCCAGGACTGGACCTTCACCGGCCTGCCCCTGGCCGACATCGAGGCGTTCATGAACGGCTGCCCACCCGGCCCCGCCTACGCCGCCTACGCCGACGCCCACATCCGCGAACTCACCGACCGCTACCAGCCCTCGGTGCTGTGGAACGACTACAGCTACCCCGCCGACTCCGACGTACCCGCCCTGTTCCGGCACTACTGGGACACCGTGCCCGACGGCCTGGTCAACAACCGCTTCGCCCCACCCGGCACCGACCCCGGCAACGACACCTCCGGCATCCACTACGACTTCCTCACCCCCGAACAGACCACCGCAGGCCACTTCCCCGGCAAATGGGAGGCGTGCATGACGCTCGGCACCGCATGGGGCTACAACCGGATGGAACCCGCCTCCACCCACCTGAGCGGTGAGCAACTCATCCGCACCTTCATCGACGTCGTCGCCCGCGGCGGCAACCTGCTCATCAACGTCGGCCCCACCGCCGCCGCGACCATTCCCTGGATGCAGGCCGAACCCCTCCTGGCCCTCGGCTGGTGGCTGGAAACCAACGGTGAGGCCATCTACGCCACCCGCCCCTGGACCAAGCCCAAGGGCTTGACCGGCGAAGCCCTCGACATCCGCTACACCCAATCCAACGACCCGTCCGGCGGCGCCGTACACGCCATCGTGCTCGGCACACCCACGCGACGCGACGTCGAACTCGACGTCCGCCTGGACGGCGGCGCCCGCGTCAGCCTGACCGGCCACGGCGCCGCCCTACCCTGGGAAGAGACCCCGATGGGCGTGCGCATCCAGCTACCCGACCAACTCGACCCAAGGCCCGCCCACAGCCTGCGCCTCGAGCCAGCCAACCACGTCCACCCCCACACCGAAACCTGACCCGGCCCCAACCTTGCTGTCGCGCCAAGCCGCGTCACCGACGGCCTCACCCACACCAGCCCCGCCGTGTTGCCGCTTGAGATCAACCGCGCGCTGCCGGACGCGGTGATCACCGTCTCCGGTACGGCGATCATCGAGGCGATGGCGGCCTGCTTCACCTATCCGAAGACCGTGGTCGAGCCGGGCGGCGCGTGCCGCGCTTGCAGCCTGCACACCGGACGGTTCATGACGCCATCGCGACCTGCACTCGGAGCGGATCGCCGCGATCGTCTAACAGGGGGCCGTCCCCGCCGGCGATCCGCTCCGGCGCGCTTCCGGCGCTCCCGTGAACAACCCTTCCGGCAGTCCGATCGCCTTGACCCGTTCCAGCTTGACGATCCCGGCCAGCAGCGTGTTTTCCTCCGGTGACATCTACCCGAGCGGTGCGCCGAATAGCTTGAGCGATGGCAGCACGGGCCCGATGCGGCCCATGGCATCGGAGATCCGGAAGTTCAATGGGCGGTACTCAATCCGCCCGGAGACAACCAGGTTGAGATGTGAGCACCCAAACGGCTCTAGATCTTGCTCAACCTCCGGGCATCGAGAGGCCGGGCGCCGCCCCAGAGCAACGAAAACCCCTTGCCCGGGGACACCCAGCCGGCCCACACCCCAAGCAGTGCGGGTGGGCAGGAGCTGGCCGGCCACCTAGCCGGGCAAGGGGTGGGGCCCAGAAAGCAGGGCGCCCGGAGCGAAGCGGAGGCCCGACAGGGGTCGAGCTTCAGCTCGACTGGAGAAACGCCTGAGCCCCAAAGCGCGAAGCGCGCCAAAGGCGATGACCTTGCCTTTAGGCGGCAGCCATCTTGCGGAGCCGGGCCAGCGCGTCCCGCTCGATCCGCCGGGCCCGGTCTCGTCCGATTCCGTAGCGCTCGCCGACCTCGGTCAGCGTGTGCTCGCGCCCGTCCACCAGCCCGTATCGCCACCGCAGCATCTCGGAGGTGTCGCCCTCAAGGTCGGTCAGCCACTGGTCCAGCCGCTCACGCTCAAGGATCTCGATCGCCTGCTGCTCCGGGTCCGCCCACGTCTCGTCCGCGATCATGTCGCCGAGCTCGGTCTCGTCCTCGTCACCGACGCCAAGCTGCAGGGAAACGGGGTCGGACGCCCACCGGCGCAGTTCGCGAACCCGCTCGATGGGCAGTTCAAGCACCTGAGCGAGGTCGTCATCAGTGGGCTCGGTGTCGAACTCGGCCAGCATGTCGCGCCGTACCCGCATCAGCCGGGTCATCTGCTCCCCGGCATGCGTGGGCAGCCGTACGGGGCGAGCCTGTTCGTGAATGGCCCGTCCCACCGACTGCCTGATCCACCACGTGGCATACGTCGAGAACTTGTACCCCCGCTGGTAGTCGAACTTCTCCACCGCTCGCACCAGTCCCAGGTTCCCCTCCTGGACCAGGTCGATCAGCGGCATCCCCCGCCCGGAGTACTTCCGGGCAACCGCCACGACCAGCCGGAGGTTGGCCTGGATGAACTCGTCCTTCGCCCGCTGTCCCGATATCGCCAGCCGTTCGAGCTCCTCGTCGGCGACGTCCCCGATGCGGGGCTCCGAGCCTCCGCTGTCGAGGAGTTGCTCGGCGAAAAGCCCCGCTTCGATCCGCTTGGCGAGCTCGACCTCCTCCTCGGCGGTGAGCAGCGGGACCCGGCCTATCTCCGCCAGATAGGTTCCGAGCAGGTCGCGTTCGGCGACCTCCTGCGTGCGACTCCCCGTAGGCCTTGCCATCCCCAGGCACCTCGTTCCCGCAGCTGCGTTCTATACCCGGCCAACGTGTGGTCCGAAGCAAAGATTCCCTAAACAGGTACGCCGCTGGGATGGTTCTGGTTGTCCTCCTTCAGGAGGAGACGGCCGCTACCAAGGGTACGCCCGGGCGGTATGCGAGGTGCACATACGAGGGTGCGTCGAGGGTCACGTAGTCCGCGCGCGACCCCGGACGCAGCACGCCGACGTCCTCTCGCCTGAGCGCGCGGGCGCCGCCGTACGTGGCCGCCCTGATGGCCTCCAGCGGCGTCATCCTCATCTCCCGTACGGCCAGCGCGACGCAGAACGGCATCGACGAGGTGAACGACGAGCCGGGGTTGCAGTCGGTCGCGATGGCCACGGTGGCCCCGGCGTCGATGAGCCGCCGCGCGTCCGGGTACGGCGAGCGCGTCGAGAACTCCGCCCCCGGCAGCAGCGTGGCCACCGTCCCGGACGAGGCCAGCGCGTCCACGTCCGCGTCCGACAGATGCGTGCAGTGGTCGGCGGAGGCCGCCCCGAGCTCGACGGCGATCCGCACGCCGGGCCCCTCGGTGAGCTGGTTGGCGTGGACTCTGGGCAGCAGCCCGGCCTTGATGCCCGCGGTGAGGATCTCCCGCGTCTGGTCGCCGTCGAACGCGCCGCGCTCGCAGAAGACGTCCACCCATTTCGCGTACGGCGCGCAGGCCGCCAGCATCTCCCCCGCCACGAGCCGCACGTAGTCGTCGGCGTCCACCCCGGCGGGCACCACGTGCGCGCCCAGATAGGTGGTCTCGTCGACGAGCCCGGAGGCGATCTCCAGCGAGCGCCGCTCGTCCTCGACGCTGAGCCCGTAGCCGCTCTTGATCTCGACGGTCGTGGTGCCCTGACGGCGCATCTCGGCGAGGAGCGCGGCGGCGTGCGTGGCCAGTTCGGCGTCACTGGCGGCGCGCGTGGCGGCGACGGTGGTGCGGATGCCCCCGGCCGTGTACGGCTGGCCGGACATGCGCGCGTCGAACTCGGCAGTACGGTCACCGGCGAAGACCAGGTGGGCGTGGCTGTCCACGAAGCCGGGGATGACGCAGCGCCCGGCGGCGTCCTCGCGCTCGTCGGCCACCGGCGCCTCGGCCGCGGGGCCGGTCCAGACGACGCGGCCGTCCTCGACGACCATGGCGGCGTCCGCGATCTCCTCGCGGGCGGGGTCGCCCGTGTAGAGGAGGCCGATGCCGTCGATCAGTTTCGCGCTCACCGCAGGGCTCCTATCGCCTCGGCCAACATCTGACCGACATTTCCGGAAATGTGGTGGCCGTCGGCCACGATCTGGCGGCCCGAGGAGACCACCGAGAGCACGTCCGCGGCCGTCGCGGCGAAGACCACCGCTTCGGCTCCCGTGGCGCCGGCCGTACGGACGGAATCGAGGCGGACCGTGACGAGGTCGGCCCACGCGCCCTCGGCCAGCACCCCCGCGTCCGGGAAGCCCAGCGAGGCGTGGCCGGCGGCCGTCGCGGCCGTCAGCAGTTCGGCGGCCCGCCAGTGGCCGCGCTTCTCGCTGGCCAGGCGCTCGTCGAGTTCGACCGCCCGCGCCTCCTCGAACAGGTCGATCACCGCGTGGCTGTCGGAGCCGAGGGTGATCGGCGCGCCCTTGTCGAAGAGCGTCCTGGCAGGGCCGATGCCGTCGGCCAGGTCGCGTTCGGTGGTCGGGCACATGCAGACGTGCGTGCGCGAGCCGCCGAGCAGTTCGACGTCGGCGTCGGTGAGGTGGGTGGCGTGCACGGCGGTCGAGCGCGGGCCCAGCGCGCCGTGCTCGTGCAGGACCTGCACCGGCGTGGCCGCGTACCTCTCGACGCAGGCGGCGTTCTCGGCCCGCTGCTCGGAGACGTGGGCGTGCAGCGGCGCGGCGTGCCGGTGGGCGAACTCCGCGACCAGCGGCATCTGCTCGGGCGGCACCGCGCGTACCGAGTGGATCGCGGCCCCGGCCACCACGTCGGGCTGACCGGCGTAGTGCGCGGCCAGGTCCTCGGCCCGCCGGGCCCACCGCTCGGCGTCGCCGTCGCCGAAGCGGACCTGCGCGCCGGCCAGCGGCGTGCCGATGCCGCCGGTCAGGTAGCAGGTGTCGAGCAGCGTGATGCGCAGCCCGGCCTCGCGGGCGGCCCGTACGAGCGCGTGTCCCATCGCGTTGGGGTCGGCGTACGGGCGCCCGCCGGGTGTGTGGTGCAGGTAGTGGAACTCGCCGACGCAGGTGATCCCGGCCATCGCCATCTCGGAGTAGACGGCGCGCGCGAGGGTCAGGTAGGAGTCGGGGTCGAGCCGGGCGGCGATCTCGTACATCTGGTCGCGCCAGGTCCAGAAGTCGCCCCTGCCGGTCTGGGTGGCGCCGCGCAGCGCCCGGTGGAAGGCGTGGGAGTGGGCGTTGGCCAGCCCCGGCACCGTGATCCCCGGTAGCCGCCGCGCGCCGGGCGGCGGCGGGCCCTGGGTGACGGCGGCGATGCGCTCGCCGGAAACCTCGACGATCACGCTCTCGGCCGCGCCGGTGGGCAGCCACGCCTGCTCGCACCAGTAGGTCAGCGGCACAGGTCCTCCAGGACATGGGCGAGCGCCTCGACGCCGGCCGCGCAGTCGGCCTCCTCGGCGTGCTCGGCGGGCGAGTGGGAGATGCCGGTCGGGTTGCGCACGAACAACATCGCCGACGGCACCCCGGCCGAGGCGAGGATGCCCGCGTCGTGCCCGGCCCCGGTCGCCAGGACCGGAACGTCTCCGGCCGCGGCGGCGACGCGCGCGCGCAGGGTCTCGTCGAAGTCGACCACCGGCGTCCAGGACTCCTCGCTGACCTGCTCGCCCGCGCTCAGTTCCGCCACCAGCGCCCGTACCGCGCGCTCCCAGGCGCCCCTCGCATCCAGCCACGCCGAGACCTGCCCCGGGATGGCGTTGGCGTTGTTGGGCGAGACGCGCACCTTCCCGAACGTCGCGACCACGCCGTAGCGGCGCGCCGCCTCACGGGCGGCCAGCACCTTGGCCGCGTAGGCGAGCATCGGGTCGTCGCGATCCTCCAGGCGCGTGGTGCCCGCGTGGTTGGCCTGGCCGCGGAAGTCGAAGCGCCAGCGTCCGTGCGGCCAGATCGCGCTGGCCACGCCGACCGGCCGGCCGCGGTCGACCAGCCCTCTGCCCTGCTCGACGTGCAGCTCGACGAAGACGCCGACATGCCCGAGCGTCTCCTCGTCCTTCCCCAGCCCGTACGGCTTGCGCCCCGCCGCGGCCAGCACCTCGGCCAGCGTGCGCCCGTCGTCGTCGGCCAGCCCCCTGGCCCGGTCGGGATCGAGGACACCGGTCAGCAGGCGCGAACCCATGCACGGCACCCCGAACCTGGCGCCCTCCTCGTCGGTGAAGCAGGCGATGCCAAGTGGCCGGCCCGGCTGGAATCCCCGCTCCTTGACCAGGTCGAGTGCCTGGAAGGCCGACACGACTCCGAGGGGGCCGTCGTAGGCGCCGCCCTGCCGTACCGAGTCGAGGTGGCTGCCCGTGACCACGCCCGGCGTCACCGACGGGTCGCCCCACCACGCCCAGAGGTTGCCGTTGCGGTCCTCGCGCAGATCGAGGCCGCGCCGGCCCGCCTCCCCGGCGAACCATTCCCGCAGCTCCAGGTCCGCGGCCGACCAGGCGTCCCGGACATAGCCGTTGGTCGCGGGATCCCGCCCGATGTGCGCAAGTTCTCCAAGCATGGGGTCACTCTAGTGAATGAATCCATTCATAGGACAGGGCCGCTCCGGGGACGGAGAATGAGATCGGTCAGGTGGGCGTCGGCGCCCGCGGTGACGGCGCCGAGAACCGCCCCGGCCACGGTCTCCGCGGCCAGGTACTTGTCCGGCTCGAACGCGCCGCTCTCCTGCTCGCGGACCGAGCGCTGCATGTCGGTGGCCACCCGGCCGGGATAGAGGCTGGTGACGCGGAGCGCGGGCTCCTCCTGGCGCAGGGCGTCGGCGAAGGCGCGCAGCGCGAACTTGCTGGCGGCGTAGGAGGCCCAGCCGGGGTTGGCCCGCTGGCCGGCGCCGGAGTTGACGCACACGACGTGGCCTTCGGCGGCGCGCAGGGCGGGCAGCAACAGGCGGGTCAGCTCGGCGACGGCCACCACGTTGATCTCGTAGGTGTCGCGCCAGACGCTCGCCGGGGTCTCGGCGATGCGGGACAGCTCCGCCACGCCCGCGCTGTGCACGAGCACGTCCAGGCGCTCGACGTCCGGCAGGTCCGCGGCCCGCAGGCCGGTCAGCTCCACCGGCCACACCCGGGCGCCGGGAAGGTCCGCGGCCACCTCGGCCAGGGCCTTCTCGTCGCGTCCGCCGAGGATCAGTCGGTGGGTCGGCGCCAAGGCCCGCGCGACGGCCGCGCCCACCCCGCGAGAAGCCCCCGTCACCAGCGCGATCGGTCGTTCACTCATGCCCGTCACCCTAGCCACCCTTGACACGCACTCAAATTTGAACTCAAACTTGAGCATGTCTTCGACGCGTGTACTCATCCTCGGCACCCTGCTCGACGGCCCGCGCAACGGCTACCAGGTCAGAAGGCAGCTGGAGATGATGGGCGCCGACTTCTGGGCCAACGTGGCCTACGGGTCGATCTACCACGGGCTGTCGAAGATGGCCGACGAGGGCCTGCTGGACGTCGTGGAGAGCGGCAAGGGCGGCAAGACCGTCTACGCGCTCAGCGACGACGGCCGCTACCAGTTCTTCCATCTGCTCATGTCGTTCTGGAGCGAGATCAAGCCCATCGTGGACCCGTTCCAGGTCGCGATGACGTTCATGGACCGGCTCAGCAAGCCCGAGCTGCTCGGCGCCCTGCGCGGCAGGAAAGAGCAGCTCACGATGGCGATCGCGATGACCGAGCGGGCCCTGGGCACCAAGCGGGGCGCGGGCGCGCCCCGGCACATCGACGAGAACCTCAAGCTCAACATCGGCATGCTCAAGGCCCAGCTCGCCTGGTGCGAGGAAGCCGTGAAAAAGGTGGAAGCCGACGAGCTTCCCTGAGGAGAACAATGATCATTCAAGCTACGGACTTAAGGAAGACCTTCACCACGAAGAGCAGAAAGGGCGTCCAGACGGTCGAGGCCGTCAAGGGCGTGGACCTCGCGGTGAAGAAGGGCGAGATCTTCGGCGTGCTCGGCCCCAACGGGGCGGGCAAGACGACCACGATCAGAATGCTCGCCACGTTGATCGTCCCCGACGCCGGCCAGGCCGTCGTCGCCGGTCACGACCTGCTCAAGGACCCCGCGGGCGTACGGCGCAACCTCGGCTACGTCTCCCAGGCCGGTGGCGTGGAGGAGGGCAACAGCCCGCGCGCGCAGATCGTCTTCGCGGCCAAGATCTACGGCGTGGCCGACCCCGGCCGGGCGGCCGAGGACGTGCTGCGCCGGTTCGACCTGCTGGAACTGGCCGACCGGCCGGGCCGTACCCTGTCGGGAGGCCAGAAGCGGCGGGTGGCCATCGCGCTCGGGCTGGTGCACGCGCCCCCGCTGCTCTTCCTCGACGAGCCCACCACCGGCCTGGACCCGCAGAACCGCGCCAACCTCTGGGACCGCATCCGCGAGCTGCGCGAGATGGGCACCAGCGTGCTGCTCAGCACCCACTACCTCGACGAGGCCGACGCCCTGTGCGACCGGCTGGCGATCGTGGACCACGGCGTGGTCGTGGCCGATGGCACCCCGTCCGATCTCAAGCGCGAGGTCTCCGGCGACGTGGTCACCCTGCGCCTGGACGAGCTCGACCGCGCGGCCGAGGCCCTGGGCCCGCTGGCCCGCGCCGCCCGCGTGGACGAGGACGTGCTGCGCGTCTACCTCGACGACGGCGAGCACATGCTGCCCGCCCTGCTCAGGCGGCTCGAAGAGGAGCGGCTGGAGCTGCGCTCGATCGCGCTGGACCGCTCGACGCTCGACGACGTCTTCCTCGCCAAGACCGGACGCTCGCTCAGGGACACGGGAGCCGCCGTATGATCCGCGACACCTCGCTCTTCTTCGCCTACGAGGTCAAGAACACGCTGCGCAACCCGATCTGGCCGTTGTTCGGCATCATGCAGCCGGTCATGTACCTGCTGCTGTTCGCCCCGCTGTTCGCCGGCATGGGGTTCGCCGGTGATCTCGGGCAGGCACTGACCAGCTTCGCCCCCGGCATGCTGGTGATCACCGCGCTGTTCGGCTCGATGGGCGTCGCGTACGGCACGATCTACGAGATGCGCAGCGGCGTCCTGGAGCGCATCGCGGTCAGCCCGACCCGGCGTCCGGCGATCGTCCTGGGCCGGATGCTGCGCGACGTGGTCGTGCTGGTGATCCAGTCGGTCATCGTCATGGTGGTGGCCGTGATCATGGGCATGCGGGTCGGCCCCGCCGGTCTGCTGCTCATGGTGCTGCTGCTGGCGCTCACCGGGCTGTTCTCCTCCGGCGTGGCCTACGGCCTTGCCCTGAGCCTGCGCGACGAGAACGCCATGGGACAGATCATGCAGTTCTTCGCGCTGCCGCTGATGCTGCTGTCGGGCGCGCTGCTGCCGATGGCCTTCGGGCCGGGCTGGCTGGAGAAGGTCGCCTGGTTCACGCCCTTCTACCACCCGGTCGAGGCGGGCCGCGCGCTGTTCGCCGGGAACTTCGGCGACGTCAACGTGCCGCTGGCCTTCGCCATCATGCTCGGTCTCGCGCTGCTGACCGTGACCTGGTCCGTCCGCTCGCTCAGGCGCATAGCCGGGTAGTCACGACTCGGCGAATGTCCCGGTCTCCTCGGTCATCTTCTCGTACTCCTCCAGCCGTGCCTGGGTGCGCAGCGGCGCCGCGTCGGCCATGGCCTCGACCAGGGCCATGGCCAGCGCGAGCGGCGCGGCGTGGGAGTCGAAGACGAGCCGGTCGCCGACCGGGGCGTCGAGCACGACCTCGGCGGGAAAGTCCGGCCGGTCGGTGATGACCGCCGTCCGCAGCCCCGCCTTCTCGGCATATTCCAGAGCCTGTACGGCTTCCGCCGGATACCTGGGCAGCACGACCGCCAGCACCCACCCCGCGCCCGCGCGGCGCGCCGCGTGCAGCCCGTCGATCAGCTCGGAACCGCCGTGGACCAGCAGCCGCACGTCGGGATGGATGCGGCGGGCGTAGTAGCCGAACGTGGTGGCGAGGCCCGACGACACCCGCAGCCCCAGCACCGGCAGCGGCTCGGTCGCGGCCAGCGCCTCGCCCAGCTCCTTGATCGGCAGAGCGCTCAGCCGCTCGCGCACGGCCGACAGGTTGCGGATCTCGTCGTCGAGGGCGGTGCGGATCAGCGTGTCCTCGGCGGGGCGCGGCGGCCCGCCCAGCACGAGCGGCCGCAGGGCCTGCTTGAGCTCGGGGTATCCGGCGAAACCCAGAACCATCGCGAACCTGGTGACCGACGGCTGGCTGACCCCGGAGCGCTCGGCCAGTTCGACGCTGGACAGGAAGATCGCGTCATCGAGGTGCTCGGACAGGTAATGCGCGATCCGGCGCTGCACAGGCGACAGGCGCCGCCCGTCGAGCAGCGCCTCAAGCCCGGAATGCGTCACGCCACCTCCAACGCCGTCACTCATGCGATCCCATCCCGCGTATCCCGAAATGTGGGCACCACTTGGCCGGTCAGGCGGGCCTTGTGGCGGCGGGCGCCACGTCCGGCGTGAGAAGCGCCCGGCGATCGGGCGCGACCCACGGCGGCGGGAGGCGGTGGTGCGGCGGAGCCGTAACGGATAAGAGACCCGCACATCAAGCGACGAGACCCCCGCACCAAGAGACGAGACTCTCGCATGGGGAGATTTACGACTCGCGCATCGGGATGCGGACGCCGCGCTCGTCGGCGACCGCGGCCGCCTCCTCGTAGCCCGCGTCGACGTGCCGCATCACGCCGGTGCCCGGGTCGTTGGTGAGCACGCGGCTGACCTTCTCCCTGGCCAGCGCGGTGCCGTCGGCCACGGTCACCTGGCCGGAGTGGATGGAGCGGCCGATGCCGACGCCGCCGCCGTGGTGGATCGAGACCCACGCGGCGCCGGAGGCGGTGTTCAGCATGGCGTTGAGCAGCGGCCAGTCGGCGATGGCGTCCGAGCCGTCGGCCATGGCCTCGGTCTCCCGGTACGGCGAGGCCACCGACCCGCTGTCGAGGTGGTCGCGCCCGATGACGATGGGCGCCTGAAGTTCGCCGCTGGCCACCATGTCGTTGAAGCGTTCGCCGGCCAGGTTCCGCTCGCCGTACCCGAGCCAGCAGATGCGCGCGGGCAGGCCCTGGAAGTGGACCTTCTCCCCGGCCTTGCGGATCCAGCGGGCGAGCTGCTCGTTCTCGGGGAAGAGTTCCAGGATGGCCTGGTCGGTCTTGTGGATGTCCTCGGGCGAGCCGGACAGCGCCGCCCAGCGGAACGGGCCCTTGCCCTCGCAGAACAGCGGCCGGATGTAGGCGGGCACGAAGCCGGGGAAGTCGAAGGCGCGGGAGTAGCCGGCGAGCTGGGCCTCGCCGCGGATGGAGTTGCCGTAGTCGAAGACCTCGGCGCCGGCGTCCTTGAAGCCGACCATGGCCTCGACGTGCTTGGCCATGGACTCGCGGGCCTTCTGCGTGAACCCCGCGGGGTCCTTCTCGCGGGCCGCCGACATGTCCTCGAAGGCGATCCCCTGCGGCAGGTACATCAGCGGGTCGTGCGCCGAGGTCTGGTCGGTGACGATGTCGATCTCGGCGCCGCGGGCCAGCAGGTCGGGCAGGGCGTCGGCGGCGTTGGCGACGACGCCGATGGACAGCGGGCGGCGCTCGTCGCGGGCCTGGTAGGCCAGGCGCAGCGCCTCGTCCAGGGAGGACGCCTCGACGTCGAGGTAGCGGTGCTCGATGCGCCGGGAGACGCTGCGCGGGTCGCAGTCGACGCAGATGGCCACGCCGCCGTTCATGGTGACCGCGAGGGGCTGGGCGCCGCCCATGCCGCCGAGCCCGGCGGTGAGCGTGATCGTCCCGGCGAGCGTGCCGCCGAAACGCTTGGCGGCCACGGCGGCGAACGTCTCGTAGGTGCCCTGAAGGATGCCCTGGGTGCCGATGTAGATCCAGGATCCGGCGGTCATCTGGCCGTACATGGTGAGGCCGGCGGCCTCCAGCCTGCGGAACTCCTCCCAGTTGGCCCAGTCGGGCACCAGGTTGGAGTTGGCGATGAGGACGCGGGGCGCCCACTCGTGCGTGCGGAACACCCCGACCGGGCGGCCCGACTGCACCAGCAGCGTCTCGTCGCCCTCAAGCGTGGTCAGCGTGCGGACCATCGCGTCGAACGAGGGCCAGTCGCGTGCGGCCTTCCCGGAACCGCCGTAGACGACCAGTTGCTCGGGGTGTTCGGCGACCTCCGGATCCAGGTTGTTCTGGAGCATCCGGAACGCCGCCTCTTGCGGCCATCCTTTGGCGGTCAGCGTGGTACCTCTGGGCGCGCGCACGACCCGGCTCATGAAGCTCTCCTCTGAGTGACACTGAATGAACATATTCACCTATGTCACTCGAAGAGTACAGGTCAGCAGTGATAGCTGGGAGTCACCTTGACGGCCTCGTTCCGCCCGGCGTCGATCACGGCGGAGGCGGCGATGCAGCGGCCCTTGCCGTACACCTTCACCGGACCGGCGTACTTGGCGTAATGGCCGTCGTCGTTGGCGATCTGGATGGACTTGCAGGAGAAGTAGTCGGAGGTCTTGTTCTTGCAGGTGTGCAGGGTGACCGACATCTGCTTGGTACGGCCCCAGTGGCTGCCGTAGGAGTCCAGGCGGGCGCAGTTGTAGCCGCTGGAGGGGTTGTAATAGATGTTCAGGTGGCCCTTGGTCGTGCCGCCTGAGGTCTTGACCGCGAGGTGCTCGATACGGTTGCCCGCGCACTGACCGGTCGCGGCCTGGGCCGGGGCGGACCCGAGGACGGCGGCCGAACCGGCCAGCAGCAGGGCGGTCATTGCCAATCTCTTTACTCGCATAACGGACAAACGTACCAATAACGGACTAGCTCACCAGGAACTGGGTCGCGGCCAGCTCGCGGTAGAGCTCGTCGGCGCCCACCAGTTCGTCGTGCGTGCCCATGGCCCGCACCGTGCCCGCCTCCATGACCACGATGCGGTCGGCGTTGGTGACGGTCGACAGCCGGTGGGCGATGACCAGCACGGTCGTCTCCCTGGCCACCTCGGCGATGACCTCGCGCAGCCGCAGCTCGTTGACCGCGTCCAGTTGCGAGGTGGCCTCGTCGAGCAGCAGCAGCCGGGGCTTGCGCAGCAGCGCGCGGGCGATGGCCACCCGCTGCCGCTCACCGCCCGACAGCAGGACGCCCCGGTGCCCGACCGGCGTCTCCAGCCCCTCCGGCAGCCGGGAGACCAGGTCGTCGAGGCGCGTACGCCGCACCGCCCGCCACAGGTCGTCGTCGGTGGCGTCCTCGGCGGCGAACAACAGGTTCTCCCGCAGCGTCCCGGCCAGCACGGGCGCGTCCTGCTCCACGTAGCCGAGCGTGGCGCGCAGGTCGCCGAGCGGCCAGTCGCGGATCTCCCTGCCGCCGACGGTGATCGTCCCGCCCTGGTGGTCGTAGAAGCGCTCCAGCAGCGCGAAGACCGTCGACTTGCCCGCTCCCGACGGGCCCACGAGCGCGGTCAGGCCGCCGGGCGGCACTTCGAAGGTGACGCCGTGGTGCACCTGTTCGCGGTCCTCGCCGTACTGGAAGGTGACATCCTCGAAGGTCACGCCGACCGGCGCGCCCTCGCGGACCGTCGGGGCCGAGGCGGGCTCGGCCGGCAGGTCCTCGATCTCGCGGATGCGCTTCAGCGCGGCCAGGCCGTTCTGCAGTTGCACCGCGCCCTCGACGAGCTGGCCGATCGGCGCCACCAGGTAGAAGAGGTAGAGCAGGAACGCGATCAGCGCCGAGACCTCCAGCGTGCCCGAGGCCACCCGGGCGCCGCCGACCGCCAGCACGCACAGGAACGCGATCTGGACCGCCATCCAGGTGGCGACTCCGGCCAGCGAGGTCCAGCCCGCCACCTGCAGGCCGCGGTCGCGGGCGCGTACCGCCGCCTCGCCGACGACCTCGACCTCGCGCTCCTCCGCGCCGCTGGCCTTGACCGTGCGGTACGCCTGCAGTGCCCGGTCGAGCACCGCGCCCATCTCGCCCACGGCCTCCTGCGCCTGGTGCTGGGCCTTCTGGATCTTCGGCATGACCAGCGCCACGAGCCCGCCGATGACGACGATGACCAGCAGCGTCACCAGCAGCAGGATGCCGTCCATCGCGGCCATCATGACGATCGCGCCGACGAGCATGAAGACGGAG
Source organism: Nonomuraea sp. NPDC059007 (assembly GCF_042740555.1). Taxonomy (NCBI): domain Bacteria; kingdom Bacillati; phylum Actinomycetota; class Actinomycetes; order Streptosporangiales; family Streptosporangiaceae; genus Nonomuraea; species Nonomuraea sp. NPDC059007. Next base: position 202,627 of record NZ_JBHYJD010000012.1, read on the forward strand.
CCGATGGAGTCGACGATGCCGTTGGTCAGCACCGAGCGCAGCAGCGTCGTGTCGCCGGTCACCCGCGACAGCAGGTCGCCGGGCTTGAGCCGGTCCACGTCGGCCACGCGCAGCCTGAGCAGGCGGTCGACGAGCTTGCGCCGCGCCCCGAGGACGATGCCCTCACCGGTGCGCTCCATCAGGTAGCTGCCCCCGGCCGAGACGACCGCGCCGACCAGCACCGCGATCGTGAGCCCGATCAGCGGCGCGGCCATGGACTGCTTGGCGCCGAACGCGTCGACCACGTACTTGGCCAGCAGCGGCATGGCCAGGCCCGCGATCGAGCCGATCAGGCTGAGTACGCCGCCCAGTACCAGGATCCCCCGATGCGGCCTGAGGTACCCGATCAGCACCTTGAACGGCGCCCTGCCCCCTGCGTCCTCGTCCATAGTTCCCCTTTCCGGTATTTCCGATAGCTCCAACGAACGAACGGCGCAATCCGTACCCGTCAACCTAAATTGACGACCTAAGTATGTCAACTTTGATTGACTTCTCATCCCCGAGGAGGAGTCGCGCGAATAGGGCGTCGAGGAACCCGGCCGGAACCTCAGCCAGGACCATGACTGAAAGGACCGAACATGGAGCTCCGGATCAACCGGCGCGCCCTTGTCGGACTGGGCGTTGCGGCGGCGCTGACCGCCTCCTCGTTCGCCCTGCTCCGTACCGACACCGGCACGGCTTCCTCGCACCGCGAGGCACCGGCGATCTCGGGCGACCCGCGTAACGACAACACCGACGTCTACGCGTTCGTCAGCCCCGACAAGCCCGACACCGTCACCCTGCTCGCCAACTGGATCCCGTTCGAGGAGCCCCAGGGCGGCCCCAACTTCTACTTCTTCGACACCAAGTCCCGTTACAACATCAAGATCGACAACGACGGCGACGCCAAGCCCGACATCACCTACCAGTGGACCTTCCGCGACGAGGACAAGCGCGGAAACACCACGTTCCTGTACAACAACGGGCCCGTCACCTCGCTGAACGACCAGAACCTGCTCTTCCGCCAGCGCTACACGCTCAAGCGGATCACCGAGAGCGGCACCAGCACCCTCGTCGCCAACGGCGTCGTCGCCCCCAGCAACGTCGGGCCCGCCTCGATGCCCGACTACGGCACGCTGCGCTCGCAGGCGATCACCAACATCCCCGGCGGCAAGACCTTCGCCGGGCAGTCCGACGAGGCCTTCTTCCTCGACCTGCGCGTCTTCGACCTGCTGTACGGCGGCAACCTGTCCGAGGTCGGCCAGGACACGCTCAAGGGCTACAACGTCCACACACTGGGCCTGCAGGTCGCGGCCAAGGACCTGGCGCTCAAGGCCGACGCCAAGCGCAACCCGGTCATCGGCGTGTGGTCCACCACCGACAAGTGGGGCCCCAACGGCTACAAGCAGGTCTCGCGCCTGGGCGAGCCGCTGGTTAACGAGCTCGTGGTGCCCGCCGGGCTGAAGGACGCGTTCAACGCCCTGCCCCCGGAGAAGGACGCCGACGTCCCGGCCGTGGTCAAGCGGGTCACCGACCCCGAACTGGCCAGGCTCCTCGAGTCCATCTACGGCATCAAGGCCCCGGCCACGCCGCGCAACGACCTGGTCCAGATCTTCCTGACCGGCATCGCCAAGGGCAACGGCCCGATCATGGCCGACCTGAACTCGCAGTCGCTCAACAAGGACGCGGGCAAGCTGCGTCCCGCCGAGATGATGCGGCTCAACATGTCGATCCCGCCCACGAAGGACCCGAACCGGCTCGGCGTGCTCGCCGGTGACCTCCAGGGCTTCCCGAACGGCCGGCGGCTCAGCGACGACGTCGTCGACATCGAACTCCAGGCCGTGGCCGGCGCGGCGGTGACGGGCAAGCTCATCCCGGCGCTGACCGACAAGGTCGACCAGAACGACAAGACGTTCGGCGCCACGTTCCCGTACATCCCGCTGCCCAGCAATGTCGCGGTGAACCAGCGATAAGCCACCACCCGGCCGCTCCTCCTCTCCGGGAGCGACCGGTCCCCCCCGGCGGGCGACACTCCCGAACGCCCGCCGTCCGACCGGCCGGCCGCACCCCGTCGCGGCCGGCCGGTCATCTCCACCCCCTGAACGGAGCCATACGCCATGCGCTGGATCGTCGCGCTCGCCCTGGCCGGAGCCCTGGCGCTGACCGCCTACGCGGTGCTCGCGCCGCCGGCGCCCTCGGCCGAACAGCCCGCCGTGTTCACCGAGACGCTGCAGGCGCGCCTGGCCCGGCTGCCCGGCGACTACCGCTCCTGGGCCCAGCTCGCCATGGAGCAGATCGAACAGGCCAGGATCACCGGCGACCCCGCCCATTACCCGAAGGCCGAGGGCGCGCTGGCCAAGGCCGCCGCGCTCGCGCCGCGCGACGACGCCGTCCTGACCGGCCGCGCGGCCCTCGCCGCCGGCCGCCACGAGTTCAAGCAGGCGGTACGGCTGGCCGAGCAGGCCATCTCCGTCAACGCCTACAGCTCGACCGCCCACGGCATCCTGGCCGACGCCCGCACCCAGCTCGGCGACCTGCCCGGCGCCCAGCGCGCCGTGGACAAGATGCTCGCCCTGCGCCCCGGGGTGCCGTCGTTCACCCGCGCCTCGTATGCGGCCGAGTTGCGCGGTGACACCGCCGCGGCGACCGCGTTGATGCGGCTCGCGCACGAGGACGCGTACCTGCCGGCTGACCTCGCCTTCACCCGCTACTACCTGGGCGAGCTGTCACTGCGTTCCGGCGCGCTGCGGGAGGCCGAGCACTGGTACACGCGGGCGCAGGAGGCCATGCCCGCCTACGTGCCCGCGATGGCCGGGCGCGCCCGGGTCGCCGCGCTCTCCGGCCGCCTCCCCGAGGCGCTGGATCTCTACCAGACGGTCGTGAACCGGCTGCCCCTCCCCCAATACCTGCTCGAACAGGGCGAGACCCGCATCAAGGCCGGGCTGCCCGCCGACTGGACGCTCCTGAAGGCCCAGCGGCGCCTCTACGAGGATGCCGGCGTGCGCGACGCCCTGACCTGGGCGGAGTTCGAGGCCTACCACGGCTCGCCCGCCGCCGCCGTCCGCCTCGCCCGCGCCGAGTACGCCGACAACCGCAACCCGGTCGCCGCCGACGCGCTGGCCTGGGCGCTGCACCGGGCGGGGCGGTCGCGGGAGGCGCTGCCGTACGCGGAGAAGGCGACGGCGGGCGGGTGGCGCAACGCGATCCTGTACCACCACCGCGCCGAGATCGAACGCGCCCTCGGCCGCAGCCCCTCCTCCATCCCGGCCAAGCGCCTGAACCCGGCCTTCGACCCGTCCCTGCCCGCCCTTGCGAGGTTCTCGTGAGCATGATCGCGTCGCTGGTGCTGTCCGGCGCCCTCCTGGCCCATCCGCTGGGCAACTTCACCGTCAACCACCACAACGGGCTGCGGGTTCTTCCCGATCGGGTCGAGAACACCGCCGTGGTGGACCTGGCCGAACTGCCCACGCTGCAGGCGGGCGACGGGGTGTCGGCCGCCGCGGAGTGTGCCGCGCTGGCTCGGGCACAACGCCTGGTCATCGACGGTACGGCGGTGCCGTGGCGGGTCACCTCCGCGGCCTTCGCGTTCACCCCCGGGCAGGGTGGGTTGCGAACCAGCCGGTTGACGTGCGAGCTGACGGCCAACCCTGGCGACATTTCCGGCGGCGTCACCTTTGAGGACCTTTATCAGCAGGAAAGGATCGGCTGGCGGGAGATCACCGCCGTGGGGGACGGTGTCCGGCTCTCGGGCTCGACCGTCGGCACGGCCAGCGTGAGCGACGAACTCCGCCGTTACCCGGACGATCTCCTGTCCAACCCCCTGAACCAGACCACCGCCACCTTCACCGCCACCCCCGGCTCCTCCCCCACGATCGGCAAGCCGATCCCCGGTGGGCCGGGTACCAGCGGCGGGCTCGCGGCGCCCGCGATCGGCGGGCCCATCGGGGAGGCGCTCGCCTTCGTGGACCGGACCTTCACCGATCTGATCGGCACCGACGGCCTCACCCTGCCGCTCGGGCTGCTCGCGGTGTTACTGGCGGTACTGCTCGGCGCTGGGCACGCGCTGATCCCCGGACACGGCAAGACCATCATGGCCGCCTACCTGGCCGGTCGCAGGGGCCGCCCGCGCGACGCGCTCGTGGTGGGCGCCACGGTGACGGCCACCCACACGGCAGCCGTGCTGGTGGTGGGGTTGTTGCTGAGCGTGTTCACCGCTTTGGCCGGGGAGTCGGTGCTGTCCTGGCTCGGCGTGGCCAGCGGGGTGCTCATCGCCGCCATCGGCATCAAACTCCTCACCTCCCGAAACCCCACCCACGGCCACGGCCACGGTCATGGGCACGGTCACGGGCATGGGCATGGGCACGGCCACGGTCATGGCCATGGGCATGGGCATGGGCATGGGCACATGGCCGCACCGGGGCAGGAACACGAGGGTGAGCCTGGCCAGCGGCACGGCGTCGGCACTCTCGTGGCCACGCGCGGCGAGCATGGCGACGCCGATGTGGCCAGGCACGGTGGCGAGCATTCCGGCCCCGATGAGGGCGGGCACGGGCGGGGGTATCGGAGGCGGGGGTTGGTGGGGCTGGGGGTGGCCGGTGGGCTGGTGCCGAGTCCGTCGGCGCTGATCGTGCTGCTGGGGGCGATCGGGCTGGGCCGTACCTGGTTCGGCATCGCGCTCGTCGCCGCCTACGGCCTGGGCATGGCGGCCACCCTCACCGTCACCGGCCTGCTCCTGGTCAAGCTGGCCGACCGCCTCGAACGCCGCGCCGCGACCGGTCATCGCATCGCCGCCCGCCTGTCCGGCCTGGCCCCGGTGGGCACCGCCGCGATGGTCGTCCTCCTGGGCGCCGGCCTGGCCATCCGCTCAGCGACCGGCGTCCTCTGACGGCGGCCCGCCCCTGGAGACGCGGCTAGATGACGCCCTCGCGGGCGGCCGTGGCGGCGGCGTCGGCCGCGCGTTCGGCGTCGCGTTCGGTGACCGGCTCGTGGGTGACGAACAGCCGGTAGTAGATGGGGGCGACGGCCATCCTGACCACGTCGGCGGCGTCGGTGCCCGGTGGCAGTTCGCCGCGCTCGACGGCTCGTTCGACCACCTTGGCCGCCTGTTCGTGGCGGGCCACGAAAAAGTCGTGCAGCGACCGCGCGGCGCCGCCGCTCTGCACGGCCGCCGCCACGAACGCGGCGGCGATCGGCCCGGCCACCGGGTCGGCGAACCCGCTGCGCACCAGCCGGGCGATCTCCCGCAGATCCTCCCGGAGCGAGCCGGTGTCGGGCACCGGCCACGGCTCCCCCCGCGCGAGCTCCAGCGCGTCCGCGATCAGCCCGTCGGCGTTTCCCCACCGGCGGTACACGGTCGTCTTGTGAACGCCCGACCGCAGCGCCACGTTCTCCACCGTCAGCCCGGTATAGCCGTGTTCTGCCAGTTCGGTGAGCGTGGCCTGCCGTACGGCATCGCGTACGCGAGCACTGCGACCCCCGGGACGTGTCGTCGTCAAAGTCTACTCCAGTTGCATTAGCCGACCGAGCCATGCTATCTTAACGCTACACAAGTTGCGATTGGAGTTCCACTCTGACCACACAGCTCACCCTCAAGGGAGTCTCGAAGGCGTACGGCGAACGCCGCGTCCTCCACCAGATCACCTTCAGCGTCCGCCCCGGCGAGCGGATGGGGATCGTGGGCGAGAACGGTTCCGGCAAGTCCACGCTGCTCCGGCTGATCGCCGGGGTGGAGACGCCGGACGACGGCGAGGTGACGGTGTCGGCGGCCGGTGGCGTCGGTTACCTGGGCCAGACCCTCGACCTGCCGGGCCACCACACCGTCCAGCAGGCCATCGACGCCGCCCTCGCCGAGCTGCGCGCCCTGGAACACGGCATGCAGGAGGCCGCGCAGACGCAGGAGATGGACAGGTACGGCGACCTGCTCACCGCCTTCGAGGCCAGAGGCGGCTACGAGGCCGACGCCCGCGTCGACAAGGCGATCCACGGGCTCGGCCTGGCGCGGATCGAGCGTTCACGCGTGCTGTCGAGCCTGTCCGGCGGCGAGCAGGCGCGGCTGGGGCTGGCCTGCGCGCTGGCGGCCGCGCCGGAGATCCTGCTGCTCGACGAGCCCACCAACCACCTCGACGAGCAGGCGATGGCCTGGCTGGAGGACCGGCTGCGCGAGCACAAGGGCACGGTGGTGACGGTCTCGCACGACCGGATCTTCCTCGACCGGGTGGCCACGGCGATCCTGGAGGTCGAGGACGGCACGCTGACCAGGTTCGGCGGCGGCTACACCGGATTCCTGGCCGCCAAGGCGGCCGCCCGGCTGCGCTGGGAGCAGGCCCACGCCGAGTGGCTGGAGGAGATCCGGCAGGTCAGGGAGTTCGCCGCGACCACCGCGCACCGCGTCGCCGTGGGCCGGGCGATGAAGGACAACAACAAGATGGCCTACGACCGCAACGCCGGCCGCGTCCAGAGCTCGGTGGCCTCGCGCGTAAGGCAGGCCCAGGAGCGCCTGCGCCGCCTGGAGGACCACCCGGTCCCCCGCCCGCCGCGACCGCTGCGCTTCCACGGCACGTTCGCGCCCGCCGAGAAGCGTACGGGCACGCTCGTACAACTCGGCCACCTGCGAATCGAGGCCGGCGACCGGTTCCTGATCCACGGCCCCAACGGCGCGGGCAAGTCGACGCTGCTCGCCGCGATCGCGGCCGAAGCGGGCGCGCGCGCCGGATACCTCCCTCAGGAGGTGACGTTCAACCCCGACAAAACCGTCATCGAGACGTACGGCGCCGCCGCGACAACCCTGATGTCCACCGGCCTGTTCCGCCAGGAGGCGCTCCAGCTCACGACCGGAGTCCTGTCGACAGGCCAGCGGCGGCGGCTCGCCCTGGCCATCCTGCTGGCCGGCGAGTACGACCTGCTCCTGCTCGACGAGCCCACCAACCACCTTTCCCTCACCCTCGTCGAGGAGCTCGAACAGGCGCTCGACGGCTACGGCGGAGCGCTCGTGGTGGTCACCCACGACCGGGCACTGCGACGCCGCTTCACCGGCACCGAGATCTCCCTTCAGGAAGGCCACCCATGTTGATCGACGGTTCTCCCTACGGCGTCACCACCGGCCCCGATGACGCCCTGTGGTTCACGCTGGTCCATGAGGGCCGGATCGGCCGGGTCACGCCGGGCGAGGACCCCGCGATCTTCCGGCTGGACCCCGCCGACGGCCGCCCCACGGTGATCACCACGGGCGTCGACGGCGCGCTGTGGTTCACCGAGTTCACCGGCGACCGGATCGGGCGGATCACCGTGGACGGCACGATCACCGCCTTCGAGACGGCCTCGCCGTACGGCATCACCGCGGGCCCCGACGGGGCCATGTGGTTCACGCAACTGCAGGGCGACCAGATCGGCCGCATCACCCCGACCGGCGAGATCACCCGCTACCCGCTCGCGACCGAAGGCGCGATGCCGTCGATGATCGTGACCGGGCCGGACGGCGCGCTCTGGTTCACCCTCAACCAGGGCAACGCGATCGGCCGCATCACCGTGGACGGCGAGGCGACCCGGTACGCGCTGCCCACGGCGGACGCCGCCCCGGTGGGCATCTGCGCCGGTCCGGACGGGGCGTTGTGGTTCGTGGAGATCGGCGCCGGCCAGGTGGGCCGGATCGGCACCTCCGGCACGATCACCGAGTTCCCGCTCCCCGACCGCGCCGCCCGGCCGCACGCCATCGTGACCGGCCGGGACGGTGCGCTCTGGTTCACGCAGTGGGGATCCGGCACGCTGGGCCGTATCACGACCGAGGGCGAGATCGAGGAGTATCCCCTGGAGGGCGCCGAACCCCACGGCCTCACGGCCGGGCCCGACGGCCTGATCTGGGTCGCGATGGAATCCGGCGCTCTGGTGCGTCACCCACCCGGGCTCTTCCCGGGGTCCCAGGGGCCGGGCGTGTTCTAACGAGCATCGATGTGTTCGGTCAGGCCGTAGTAGACGCGGGGCGCGCCGTCCAGCCGGATCTTGACCTTGCCGTCGCACGGGGTGAGCCGTCGTTCCCTGCCGATGCAGTCCAGCACCCGGACGGGGCCGCCGGCCGCGGCCACGTGCACGTCGGTCTTGGTCGGCCACCCGTCGACCCACGGTTCCGGCGCGGCGAACCACCCCGAACCGGGCTCGTGGTCGGTGTTGAGCAGGTAGCCGTCCTTGCGGCTCCACAGGATCGAGACCGGCCCTTCCGGGGTGGCGAACAGGAGCCCCTTGAGGTCGGGGTCGGCGAAGGTCAGCCGGCGGGTGAACGTCGCCTGGTCCAGGACCTTGGCCGCGGTGGCGTAGGCGAGCATCGAGGGCTTGGCGCTGGTGTCGCGGTTCATGAGCCCGTAGTGGTACTCGGGGTTGGCCGGGTCGGCCATCTGCGGCTTGCCGAGGACGCTGTCGTGTAGCTGGTACCAGTTCACGCAGCTCACCCCCTCGGCCATGGCCAGCGCGAGGCTGAGCAGGATGTTCTCGGCGGCCTGCCGGTAGGTGTCGTGCCACCAGCTGTTCGGCTTGGTGCAGGCGTAGGCCTCGGTCAGCCACAGCTCCTTGTCGCCGTAGTCGGTGATCACTTCACGGGCCTTGCGCAGGCTTCCGAGGAAGTTCCAGTACGAGCCGTTGTTCCCCTGCGTCCACTCCTCCGGCGGCGGCGCGTAGTCGGGGGTGAAGTTGCCCCGGCCGGGGTGGAAGGCGAAGCCGTCGATGAGGTCCCAGCCGCCGGCGTCGCGGAAGTTCTTGGTCCAGACGTAGTCCATGCCGGCCAGGCCCGCGTTGAGCACCTTGGTCGGAGCCCCGGCGGCGGTCAGGCGCTCGCGGACCGGGCGTAAGCCGTCCCGCACGTACGCGGCGGCGGTCTCCCCGCTCATCCACGGCTTGTTCACCTCGTTGGCGACCTCGAAGTAGTCGGCCCGCGAGCCGATCGCCTTCTGGGTGTTGGTGTCGGCCCAGGCGGCGACCTGGGCGGGGGTGCCGCCGAGCGGGATGCCCGCGAGCTCGATGTTGTGCTCGATCCCCGCGGCGTCCAGGGTGGCGGGCGGCAGGCCGGGCCCGCCGTCGTAGGAGATGCGCACCCGCTTGATGCCGATCCGCCGCATCAGGCCCACGACCGCGGCGGCGTCGGGCTTGAGCAGCCAGGGGTAGTTGGCGATGCCGAACATGCTGTCGCGGCCCGCCCGGTAGGTGTGCGGCGGCAGGACGGTGAGGTTGGTGCGGGCGAACGCGCTGTCGGCGCCGGCGGTGGCCTTCACCTCGGTGAACACGATCCCGTGCGACGGGGAGGTGACGGTGAAGGTCTGCTGCCACGCCGATCCGGCCGCGACGGTGCCGGTGACGCTGCCCGAGCCGAGCGTCCGGCCGTCGAAGTCACGGGCCCACCACGACAACTTCACGGTACGCGCGGCGCCGCCCCCGTTGGCCACCTCCGCGTGCAAGGCCATGGGCCGGCCGCCGCCGTCCCACAGGCTGAAGGGCTGGTCGGTCCAGACCTCCACGCCCAGCGGCAGTCCCGCGCCCATGGTGCCGCCCGCAGCCGGCCGGATCGAACCGAGCACCAGATCGGCCTCCGTCACCGCCCCGCCGGCCGCCGCGGTGCCCGGCGCGTGGATCCAGGTGGCGTTGGTCCAGGCCGGGGTGGTGCCGCCGAGCCGGAAGTAGCCGCGGGTGCCGGCCCAGGTCTCCTGGTAGACGACCCCGGCGTTGGTCTCGTAGGGCACGCCGCCCCCGGCGTCGCGGTTCCATCGGGTGAGCGCGGTGAAGGACTCGGGCTCGGTGGGGGCGATGACCGTACGGCCGAGCATGAAGCCGGCCGGGATGAGCGTGGCCGGGCCCGCGACCTCCCAGCGCAACCGCGCCCGGTTCGGCGCGACCCGGAAGACGCCGCGGACGGTGATCCCCTGCGCCGCGGCGGGAAGGGTGTAGTCGACCTGGATGGCCTGGGCGCCGTCCGGGAGCGTGACGAGCGACGGGGTCCCGCCGGTGGTTCGCTGGATGCCGGTGACGGAGTCCTTCGCCATGAATCCGGTGAGCCGGATCCGTTCGACGCCGGCGCCGTCCTTGACGGTGATCGTGCCGTCGGCAGCGGCGGCGAGCGTGATGCCGTCGGCGGCGATCGAGGGGGTGCCGGCCTCGGCCGCGGTCGCGGGAAGCAGGGCTCCGGCGAGCCCTGCGGCAACGGCTCCGCCGAGGAATCGGCGTCGGGGGATGTCGGCCATGAGGATCCCTTCCAGTCACCTAATGCGGATTAGGTGAGAGGTGTACTCCTGCCGTAACCGGAGTGTCAAGCGTTTGACATCAGCCCGCGATACCGGCTTAGATGCCGCCTAATACGCATTAGGCGAAGGGAAGTTGCCCATGGATGTCTCCACGAGGTGGCGTCTGGGGATGGCCGGAGCGCTCGTGCTCGCCGCCGCGACGTCAGGCTGCTCGTCCGGCACCACGGAAGGCGACCCCGGCAAGACCACGATCACCGTGGCGGGCATGCCGCCCACGACCGCGGCGAAGACCCGCAAGCAGTTCCTGGACGCGGTCGCCGCGTTCGAGAAGGCCAACCCCGACATCAAGCTCAAGCCGACCGACACGCAATGGGACGCCAGGACGTTCGCGACCAGGCTGGCCGGAGGCAACGCCGAGACGGTGCTGACCGTACCGCTGACCGAGCCGCCCGGACTCATCGCGCGGCGGCAGATCGCCGACCTCAGCGCCGAGATCAAGACCCTGCCGCACGCGACCGACTTCGACCCCCGGGCGCTGGCCCCCGCGACCGGCGCCGACGGAAAGATCTACGGCCTGCCCGTCACCGAGTACGCGCTGGGCCTGGTCTACAACCGCGCCCTGTTCACCAAGGCCGGGCTCGACCCGGACAAGCCGCCCGCCACGTGGGACGAGGTCAGGACGGCGGCGAAGAAGCTCGCCGGTTCCGGTGTCGCGGGCTACACCCAGATGACGGTCAAGAACACCGGCGGCTGGATCCTCACCGCGATGACCTACTCCTTCGGCGGCCAGATGGAGAAGAAACAGGGCGAGAAGTACGTCCCGTCACTCCTGGACGGCCCGGCCGAGCAGGCGCTGCGCCACCTGGCCGCGATGCGCTGGCAGGACGACTCCATGGGCGCCAACCAGCTGCGTACCCAGCAGGACGCCGAACGCGACTTCGCCGCGGGCAAGATCGGCATGATGATCGGCACCGTCAACAGCTACAACCGCTACACCACCCTGTACTCCGGCAAGCCGGACGACTTCGGCATCACGGCACTGCCGCAGCAGGCCGGAGCGAAGGCGACGCTGCTGGGCGGCCTGGTGGCGGCGGTCAACGCCAAGGCGACCCCAGAACAGCGCGCCGCCGCGGTGAAGTGGATCGACTTCTACTACCTGAAGCCCAACTACGACCCGGCGGCGGCCGAGCAACTGGCCATCGCCAACGCGGCGGACAAGTTGGCCGTCGGCCTGCCCACGCTGCCGTTCTACGGCACCACGGTGTCCGGTCCCGTGAACGCCGCGATCGCCAAGCACTCCAACATCCCGGTGTCCAACTTCACCCCGTACGTGAAGGACACCGACAAGCTGGAGTACCTGGTGGAGCCCCCGATCGCCGCCCAGGACCTGTACGGCGCGCTCGACACCGCCGTGCAGGCCGTGCTGACCCGCAGGGACGCCGACCCCCGCGACGAACTGACCAAGGCGGCGGCGCGGGTCGCGCCCCTGCTCGAGAAAGCACAGTGACCCGGCGTCCCGGCCTCGCGGCGGCGCTGTTCCTCATCCCGACGGTGCTGGTGTTCGGCCTCTTCTCCTGGTGGCCGATCGTCCGCAGCGTGGTGCTCGGATTCCAGCGGACCAACCTGGTCGAGGCGGCGGCGTTCGCCGGTCTGGACAACTTCCGCACCCTGCTGGCCGATCCGCTGCTGGGCACGGCGGCGGGCAACACGCTGCTGTTCACCGGGCTGGCCCTGGTGATCGGCTTCCCGGCGCCGATCGTCCTCGCGGTGCTGATGTCGGAGCTGCGCCGTGGCTCCGGCCTCATGCGGGTGCTGGTCTACCTGCCGGTGGTGGTGCCGCCGGTGGTGGCCGTCCTGATGTGGAAGTGGTTCTACGACCCGGACTCCGGGCTGTTCAACCAGTTGCTCGGGCTGGTCGGGCTGGGGCCGTACCCGTGGCTGCAGTCCACGGGCATGGCGATGCCGAGCCTCGTCCTGGAGGCGACCTGGGCGGGCGCGGGCGGCGCGGTGCTCATCTATCTGGCCGCGCTGTCGAGCGTGCCGGTCGAGCTGTACGAGGCCGCCCAGCTGGACGGGGCCTCGATCGCGCGCAGGATTTGGCACGTGACGCTGCCGCAGCTCCGGCCCGTCCTGCTGATCATGCTGCTCCTGCAGGTGATCAACACCTTCCAGGTGTTCACCGAGCCGTTCGTGCTGACCGACGGCGGGCCGGAGGACTCGACGGTCACGGTGCTGCTGCTGATCTACAGATACGCGTTCGTCAACGGCGACTACGGGGCCGCCGCGGCGCTGAGCGTGAGCCTGGCCGTGGTGCTGGCCCTGCTGTCCGCCGTGTACCTGCGGCTGACCAGAACCTGGGGGACCAAGTGATCTCGGAGGCGGAACGGCGAAGCCTGCGCGGGCGGCTGTCCACCGTCCAGGTGCTGCTGATCGTCGTCCTTCTGCTCGAAGGCGCGGGCCCGATCTACTGGATCTTCAAGGGCGCGATCTCCTCCACGCAGGAGTCGCTGCGCGATCCGCTGGCCCTGTGGCCCGCCGAAGCGCGCTGGTCGAACCTGGCGGAGGCGTGGACGACGCTGGAGGTCGGCCACTACCTGACCAACACCGTCGTGCTCGTCGCCGGTTCGTGGTTCACACAGCTTTTCGTCGCGGCGACCGGGGCGTACGCGCTGTCGATCCTGCGGCCCTCCTACGGCAGGTACGTCTACGGCGCGGTCCTGGCCACCCTGTTCCTGCCCGCGACGGTCTCGATGGTCTCGCTCTACCTGACCGTCCTCGACCTGGGTATCGCCAACACCCCGCTGTCGGTGTGGCTGCCCGCCGGCGCGCACGCCTTCAACGTCCTGCTGGTCAAGCAGTTCTTCGACGGCATCCCCCGCGAGTTGTTCGAGGCCGCCCGCCTCGACGGCGCCGGGCCATGGCGGATCTTCACCAGCGTGGTGCTGCCCATGTCCCGGCCGATCCTGGCCGTGGTCTCCCTGCTGGCCGTCATGAACGCGTGGAAGGACTTTCTCTGGCCCATGATCGCCATCACCGACACCGAGAGCCAGCCGCTGGCCGTGGCGCTGCCCCGCCTGGCCGACACCTCGGACCAGGCCCTGCTGATCGCCGGGATGCTGATCGCCATCATCCCGCCCGTCGCGGTGTTCCTGGTCTTCCAGCGGCAGATCATCCGCGGCATCGCCTTCACCGGGCTGAAGGGATGAGGGTCCTGGTCACCGGCGCGGCCGGCCGGCTCGGCTCCGCCGTACTCGCGGAGCTGGCGGAACATCACGTGACCGCGCTCGTCGAGCGGGACTCCGGCCCGATCGCGGCCGAGCGGGTGGTCGTGGGTGACGCGCGCGACCCCGCCGCCGTGCGCGCGGCGCTGGAGGGGGCCGACGCCGTCGTGCACACCGCGGCGCTCGCCTCTCCCGAGGTCGCCGCGCCCGAGGTGGTGTTCGCCGCCAACACTCAGGCCACGTTCGTGGTGCTGAACGAGGCGGGCGAGCAAGGGGTACGGCGGGCGGTCATCGCCAGTAGCCTGTCGATCACCGGGCTGCCGTTCGCCCGATCGCGCCGGAGCCCGGCGTACCTGCCGCTCGACGTGCGCGTGCCACCGCTGATCGAGGACCCGTACGCGCTGTCCAAGCAGGTGGACGAGGCCACCGCGGCGATGATGGGCCGGCGGCACGGCATGACCGTCGCCGCGCTGCGCTTCCCCTTCCTCGGCGACCGGGCCAGACTGGCCGCGCGCGCCGCCATGCTGGCCGGGAACCCGGCGGCGGGGGCGGCGGACCTGTGGAGCTATCTGGACCTGCGCGACGCCGCCCGCGCCTGCCTGCTCGGGCTGACCGCCCCGCTGGAGGGCACGCCCGCCTTCTACCTCGCCGCCCCGGAGACGCTCATGTCCACTCCCACGCGGGAGCTGATCGCGACCTACCACCCCGGCGTCCCGTGCCGGGCGGACCTGCCCGGCAGAACCGTGGCCATCGACCTGGAACCCGCCGGACGGGTGCTTGGATTCACCGCCGAGGAGCTCCTTCCATGATCATGCCGGAGACACAGGCGCCGTGGCCGGCCAGGGACGGGCTGCGCGTCACCGGTGTACGCACGATCGTCACCGCGCCCGGCGGCGTACCTCTCGTCGTCGTCCGCGTCGACACCTCAGAGCCCGGACTGTTCGGCCTGGGCTGCGCCACCTTCACCCAGCGCTTCCACGCCGTGGTGGCCGCGATCGAGCAGCACGTGGCGCCCATGGTCATCGGGCGGCATCCGGCCGACATCGAGGACATCTGGCGCATGCTGCACTACTCGTCGTACTGGCGGGGCGGGCCGGTGCACAACAACGCGCTGTCCGGCATCGACCAGGCGCTCTGGGACATCGCCGGCAAACGGTTCGGCGTCCCGGTCTACGAACTCCTGGGCGGCCGGGTCCGTACGGCTGCCGCCGCCTACACCGGCGCCAGGGGCGGCGAGGTGGAGGAGTCGATCGAGCGGGCCGCGGCGCTCGCCGAGCAGGGCTACCGGTACGTGCGGCTGCAGTTCGGCGGGCCCGGAATCGGTACCTACGGAGCCACCGGCACGCCCGGCGGATACCCGGGCAGCCCCCATCCGGACGGCTGGGATGTCGGCCGGTACCTGCGCGACACGCCCCGCTTCTTCGAGCGTGCCCGTTCGGTCCTGGGCGAGGAACTCGGCCTGCTGCACGACGCGCACAACCGGCTGACGCCGAAGGAGGCCGTGGTGCTCGCCCGGTCGCTGGAGCCGTACCGGCTGTTCTTCCTGGAGGACCCGCTCGCGCCCGAGCACTTCGACCGGCTGCCCGAGGTGCGCGCGGCCGCGCCGATGCCGATCGCGTCGGGGGAGCTCGTCTCCTCGGTGACCGGCGCGGCGCGCCTCGTCACCTCCGGCGGCGTCGACTATCTGCGCGCGCACGTCTCGACCGTCGGCGGGCTGACCCCGGCGCGCAAGCTCGCGGCGCTGTGCGAGCTGAGCGGGGTGCGCACCGCCTGGCACGGACCGCCGGACGTGTCGCCCGTGGGCGCGGCGGCCAACGTCACCCTGGACGTGACCAGCCCGGCGTTCGGAATCCAGGAGGCGCACGTCTACCCGGAGGCGGTGCACGAGGTGTTCCCGGGAACGCTCAGAACGGTCAACGGGTACCTGACGCCGTCGGACCGGCCCGGCTGGGGCATCGACCTCGACGAGCGGGCCGCCCTGCGCCATCCGCCGCGGACCCATCTGCACGAGCGCTGGGCCGCGCGGGTCCGGCGACCCGACGGCGGGATCGAGGCTCCGTGATCTACTATTTCGTGGGGGGTATGTCATGAGATCGAGCGGTCGCCCTCGTCAGGCGGACATCGCTCGGCTGGCCGGCGTCTCACAACCGACCGTGTCGCTGATCCTGAACGGCGGCGCCGCCGCCGTCGGCATCGCCGAGGAGACCCAGCGCAAGGTCATGGAGGCCGCCGAGCGGCTCGGCTACGTGCCCGACCCGATCGCCACCCGCCTGGCCGCCGGGCAGAACAACCTCCTCGGCCTCTACACCTTCACCTCGACCTTCCCCACCGAGATGTCCCACGCCTACTACCCGTTCCTGGTGGGCATCGAGGAGGAGTCGGCGGTCCAGGGCTACGACCTGCTGATGTTCATCGCCTCCAGCGTCACCGGCGAGCGCCCGCACGCCCAGGTGCTCAACCGGGTACGCCTGGCCGACGGCTGCCTGTTCCTCGGCCGGCACCTGCCCGTGCCGGAGATGGACCGCCTGCTGGCGACCAACCTGCCGATCGTCTACATAGGGCGGCACGACGACTTCGGCGACCGCCTGCCCTACGTCGGCGCCGACTACGTGCCGGCGAGCGCGGCCGTGGTGCGGCACCTGGCCGGGCTCGGCCACGAACGCATCCTGTACGTACGCGAACCCGACGAGGCGATCACCTCGATCGACAGGGAGGCGGGTTTCCGCGCCGGCATGGACGCGTGCGGGCTGCCCGCCACGGTGGTGCGCACGGACGGCGCCGACCTGACCGCCGACCGGCTGCGGACCTGGCACGACCAGGGCATCACCGCGATCGTCACCGAGGCCACCGACACCGACGCCGCCCACCTCGCGCTGCTGGCCGCAGCGGGCGAAGCGGGGTACCGGTTCCCCGACGACTTCTCTCTGGCCACGCTCGGCGACCCCGCCGCCGGTCCCGGCGGGCTCACCGGCTTCGCCGTACCGCGTCGTGAGATGGGCGCGGCGGCCGTCCGGCTGCTCGCCCAGCTCATCGCGGGAGACCGGGCCGTCTCCCGGCACCAGCTCCTGGCCTGCGAGCTTGAGCCCGGCCAGACCGCGGCGTCCCCGCGCTGACACCCCTTTTACCCCTTTGAAAGGCCGCACCATGCCCGAAATCAGAACGGACATCCTTGTCGTCGGCGGCGGGCTCGGCGGTGTCGCCGCGGCCCTGGCCGCCTGCCGCGCCGGGCAGAACGTCGTTCTCACCGAGGAGAGCGACTGGATCGGCGGACAGCTCACCGCACAGGCCGTGCCACCGGACGAACACCCCTGGATCGAGAGTTACGGCGCCACCGCGACCTACCGCGACCTGCGCGCCTCCATCCGCGACCACTACCGCCAGTGGTACCCGATGACCGGCGGCGCGCGGAGCTGGCGCCACCTCAACCCGGGCGCCGGTTATGTCAGCAAGTTGTGCCACGAGCCGGGCGTCTCGCTGGCCGTCCTGCGGGCCATGCTCGCCCCGCACCAGTCCGCCGGGCGGCTGCGCGTCCTGCTCGAACACCGTCCGCTCGGCGTGGACGTGGACGGCGACCGCGTCACGGCCGTCACGCTCCAGGACACCCGCTCGGGCGACTCGCTCACCGTCACCGCCGCGTACGTCCTCGACGCGACCGAGACCGGCGAACTGCTGCCGCTGGCCAAGACCGAATACGTCACGGGCGCCGAGGCCGGGAGCGAGCACGACGAGCCGCACGCGCCGGACGAGCACCAGCCGCTGAACATGCAGGGCATCACGTACTGCTTCGCCGTGTCCCACCACGACGGCGAGAACCATGTCATCGACCGCCCGGCGGACTACGCGTTCTGGCGTGACTACCGGCCGGACTTCTGGCCCGGCCCGTTGCTGGGTTTCAGCGCGCCCGACCCGCGTACCCTGGAGGCGGAGGATCGCTGGTTCGACCCCAACCCGGCGGGCGACCCGCGCGAGGTGCTCGCCGACCAGAGTGCCCAGTCGGGGGACAAGGACCTGTGGATGTTCCGCCGGATCCTCGCCCGCGACCTGTTCGAGCCCGGTTTCGCCGCCTCCGACATCACGCTGGTCAACTGGCCGCTCAACGACTACTGGCTCAAGCCGATCATCGAGGTCGACCCCGGCACGGCCGCGCGCGCCCACGCCGAGGCGAAGCAGTTGTCGTTGTCCCTGCTCTACTGGTTGCAGACCGAGGCGCCACGGCTCGACGGCGGCACCGGCTTCCCCGGGCTCCGGCTCCGCCACGACGTCGTCGGCACCGCGGACGGCCTGGCCAAGTCCGCCTATGTCCGGGAGTCGCGGCGTATCCGCGCCCGCACCACCGTGACCGAGCACCACGTCTCGCGCGCCATCGTCGGCGAACGGGGCGCGCTACGCCACCACGACTCCGTCGGCGTCGGCGCCTACCGCATCGACCTGCACCCCTCGACCGGAGGCGACAACTACATCGACATCGCCAGCGTGCCCTTCGAGATCCCGCTGGGCGCGCTGCTGCCGGTCAGGATGCGCAACCTGCTGCCCGCCGCCAAGAACCTCGGCACGACCCACATCTCCAACGGCTGCTTCCGGCTGCATCCCGTGGAGTGGAACATCGGCGAGGTCGCCGGGCATCTCGCCGCGTACTGCCTGCGCCGGGGCACCGAACCCCACGAGGTCGGGGAAAACCCGACACACCTGAGCGACTTCACCGCCGACCTGGACGCCGCCGGAGTCGAACGCCACTGGCCCGCCCCCACCGGGTACTAGCCGGGATCACACCTGTCCGCGGCGCTTCCTGGTGGAGGGCAGGTCGTGCCGTCCCGAGACGAACTCCTGGAACGCGATCTTCGCGCGGATCACCGGGCGGCGCCAGCGGTCCTCGCGGTGGATGGCCCTGGCGAGCTTGCGCGGGTTGCGCCCGGCGAAGAACCAGTGCGCCCAGGGGGAGCCGGGACGCGCCAGCCGTACCGCGCTGACGACCAGGACGAGCGGCACGAACAGGCCCACGAGACCCGTCCAGATCTTGCCTTTGAGCAGGGTCACCACCGCGAGCACGAGGTTGCAGACGATCACCAGCGTGGTGTCGGCGAGGCCCCAGAGGTCCACGACCAGGGGCCGTAGCCCGATCAGCAGCAGTCCGGTCACGGCGATGGCGATGAAGACGGCGTCGACGGAGGTTCGTCCCTCTTCCTCCCAGTACACGTCGTGCAGGTGCAGGATCAGCGCGAACTCGTCCAGCACCAGCGCCGAACCCACCCCGAAGATCGAGGCCGCCACCGCGAACCACAGCTGCGACGCCGCCGCCACGACCAGCCCGGTGACGCCGCCGATCAGCATCAGCACGACCCCGAACACCACGTGGTGGATGTGCATCTCGCCGACGCTGACGTTGCGGAACCATCCGATCTTGGCTCGGATCAGCCGGACGTTGATGCGCACGAAAACGAAGGCGCCGATGAGCGCGACGAAGAAACAGAACAGCGGTAGCCGCCCCGTCGCAATGATGCTGTGCTCGAACCAATACCCCATAGCCCTGAAACCGATGGTACGAGCAGTTCATTGCACCTTGCGCGACGGCTGGGTCACTTGGGCGGTTTGGAGGCGTTTGGCAAGCTCTTTGGTGACTTCGCGGTCGGCGAGCGAGAGCCGTACCCGCTGCTCGGACTCCGCGAACGTGGGCGGCTCGCCCGTGAGGTCCTTCACCAGCTCGTCGTAGTGGGCGCGGACCCGCTCGCGCGGCAGGTCCAGGCGGTCGGCCAGCGCCTTCCTGAGCTCGGCCGCCCGCAGACCGGCGAAGGTGTACTCGTCGTAGGACGGCACACCGGGCAGCGGGCGGCCGGACGCGCGGGCCTGCTCGCGGCGGCGGTTCTCCGCCGCCAGCGCCGCCGCGAACCCCGCCTCGCTGACGTCGGCGAGCAGCCCTTCCTCGCGCGCCCACAACCTCAGCACCTTGTCCTGTACGGCCAGCGCCAGCCCCTCGGCCCGCAGCCGGTCGGGCGGGACGGCGCCCCCGTTGGCCGCGGCGACGCCGGCCCGGGCGGTGTTCATGCCCCGCTCCAGCTCCGCCCGCACCACCGGCTCCCCGTCGACCAGCACCACCACCTCGTCCTTCGGTGGTGGTGCTTGGGTGAGGGAGCAGGCGGTGGCGAGCATGGCGGCGACGGCCAGGACAAGAACCCACCACCAGGAGCGACCGGCCTGCCCTGGCCGCTCAAGGTTCTGCCCTTGGTGCGCGGCTCGCTCATGGTGCCGTGTCTCGCCGCGGGATGGCGCTCTGGTGGTGGGTGTCATGGGGTCAGCCGGTGACCTTCATGTCGAAGACGTGCAGACCGGCGTCGGCGAGCGGGCTCCCCTCGGGCAGCGTGACCGAGGCGACCGTCTTGCCCGGGTCCAAGGGGACCGAGTAGCCGAAGAGCGCGACGCCCGATTCGCGGGTCTGCCCGGTGGCCGGGTTCTTGTGGCTGGTCTGGGTGATGTTGTGATAGTCCGTGCGAGCGACCACGACTCCCCCGGAAGGTGCCGCGGAATCCCAGAAGTCCCCGAACCGCACCGTCTTCGACTCGGCACTGCCATCGGTGTAGGTAACGGTGAATTCGCCCTCCCGCACCTTGAACACCCCGGTCCCCAGCAACACGAGGTTCGTCCCCTTCCCGGACACCCGGATGGTCTGACCGGCCGCCTTCACGTTGTCGGCCCAGCCGTACGGACGCGGATGCCACACGAACGACGCGCCGAGCACGCTCACCGGCCGCCCGGGAACGAGCCCGGCCTTCTCCAGCCCCTGCCCCGGATAGCTGCGTCCGCTGGTGGACAGCCCGCCGGTGTTCGGGTTGAGGTCGGAGCTGACGCCGACGTTGTTGTAGGCGTCCTCGATCCTCCGGTACGGCTCCGCCGCAACAGGAGCCCCCGAGTAGGCGCCCCTGCTGAGCGTCGTCAGCGGGTTGCCGAAGTAGTCGCGGGCGCCCAGCCCGTCCACGGCCACCCCGGTGCCCAGGGCGGGCGATCCGGCGAGCAGCTTGTAGCCGTTCACGTCACCGGCGCCCGTGGCGGTGCCGGGCGCGGCCAGGCCGGGGTCGGCGGTGATGCCGCGGGCGTCACCGGCGGGCGGGGTGATGCCGCCGTGGTAGACGTTGGCGTCGTAGGTGATGCCGGTGCCGGTCGGGAAGGCGCCGTGGGCGGCGTAGAAGATGTTGTTGACCAGGCGCGTGTCCTGGTTGAGCCGCATGTCCACCTTCTGGCTGGAGCAGAAGAAGGTGTTGTTGTAGACGCGGAAGGGCGCGTTGTCGGTGTTGGCGATGCGGCAGTCGTCCTGGGCGATGTTGAAGCGCAGGACGGCGGTCGCCTTGTAGTTGGGGAACTCGGTGCAACCCTGGCAGCCGAGGAAGAAGCCTCCGGCGTTGTCGTGCGAGTAGTTGTACTGGTAGAGGCAGGTGCCCTTGATGCCGCCGTCGCAGTCCCAGGCGGTGGAGTCGTAGATGGTGGGCCGCTGGCGGGTCACCTCGTTGTACTGAAATACCGGGTCAACCGAGTTGATGGGCCACATGCCCGCGAAATTTCCGTCGACGTACGGGTATTTCCCGGCTCCGCCCTCGTCGAACAGGTTGTGCTCCACCAGCGGCCGGTCCGAGGCGTGCACCACGATGCCGTCGCCGCCGACCGCCCTGATCGTGTTCCGGGCGATGAGCACGTTGCGGTGGTAGTCGTTGCCCTTCCGGCTGATCTTGATCCCGCCACCGCCGGTGTCGTGGATGTAGTTGCCGGTGATCGTGATGCCGTCGATCGGGCCCGGCACGCCGTCGGGCAGCGCCTGGATGCTGATGCCAGCGGAGTAGGAGAACCAGGAGCTGTTCGCGCCGGTCTTGTTGCCCCATCCGGCGACGTCGGAGATCTCCAGGTCGCGCAGCACCAGCCCGGCCTTGGGCGCGGCCGTCGTGGAGTTGTACTGGACGCCGGTCCGCTTGCCCGTCGTCGGCGCCGGGTTGGTGATGTGCAGCTTCTCGATGGTGACGTGGCTGTTGTCGACCAGGTGAACGGCCCACTCGCCGCCGTCGCCCTGGATGATCGGCTTCGGGCCGGTGCCGTGGGAGGTGAAGGTGACGGGGCGGCCCGCCGTACCGGATCCGAGTGGTTCGAGGCGGCCGGTGCAGACGGTGCCCGCGCGGAACTTGACCGTGTCCTTCGCGCGGAACACGATCGCGTTGACCTGCGCCAGCGCGGTGAGTGGCCGGGCGGCGTCACGGCCGGAGCCGCCGGGGGCGGCCTGGCAGTCGACGAAGAAGTTACGTGCGGCGGCGGCCTGGGCCGGGGCGGCGGTCAGCCCGGCGCAGGCCGCGACGAGCGCGGTCAGGAGCGCCAGGCGGGGGGTTAAGCGCATCGGTTGCTCTCCAGAAGGTCGGGATCAGGCGGAGCGGGACAGGCTCGCGGGCTCCACTCCGTGCGCGAAGGGCAGGCCGCGGGCGTAGCGGACCAGCTCGTCCACGGCGAGATCGGCCATGCGGGCCAGCTCGCCGCCGAGCGAACCGGCGATGTGCGGGGTGACCAGCACGTTCGGCAGGTCGTAGAGGACGGAACCGGACGGCAGGATCTCCGGGGCGGTGTGGTCGAGCACGGCGTGCAGGCGGCCCGAGGCCAGTTCGGCGGTGAGCGCGTCCTGGTCGACCAGGGCCGCGCGGGCGGTGTTGATCAGCGTGGCGCCGTCGCGCATGGCCGCGAGTCGCTCCTTGTCGATCATGTGACGGGTCTCCGGCAGGTCCGGGGCGTGGACGCTGACGACGTCGCTCCGGGAGACCAGTTCGTCGAGGCTCACCCGCTCGGCGCCCAGGTCCTCGCGCAGGTACGGGTCGCTGACCAGAACGTCCAGGTCGAACGGCTTCAGCAGTTCGATCACCCGCCGCCCGATCCTGGAGGCGCCCACGACGCCGACCGTGCGGCGGTAGTTGCCGAAGCCGGGATAGCGGGCGTCCCAGTCGCCGTCGGCCCGGTTCGCGCGGTAGTCGCGGGCGATGTCGAACACCCGCTTGTTCGCGAACAGGATCGCGGCCAGCGTGAACTCCGCCACCGGCTCCGCGTTGGCCGCCGCGGCGGTGGAGACCTTGATGCCGCGCTGCCAGCAGGCCTCGCTCACGTGGTGCTTGACCGAACCCGCCGCGTGCACGATCGCGCGCAGCCTCGGCGCCCTGGCCAGCACCTCGGCGGTGACCATCGGGCAGCCCCACGAGGTGTAGAGCACCTCCACCTCGGCCAGGTCGGCGCCGGCGAAGTCGGTCACCACCAGATCCGGGTCCACGTCGGCGACCAGCGCCAGGCGGCTTCTGACCGGTTCGCGCAGCAGCCGCCGCGCGACCTGTGCGCCCATGGCGACCAGCGTCCTGGGCCTCTTCATGACATCCCCCGAGAAATCGCTCACTTGACGCTGCCCGCCGTCATCCCGGCCTTCCAGAACCGCTGCAGCGACATGAACACGATCAACAGCGGCACCACCGACAGCAGCGAGCCCGTGATCACCAGCGTGTGGAACTCGGGGAAGGCGTTGCCCTGCTTCTCCCACGTGAACAACCCCAGGCTGAGCGGGTAGAGATGCTGGTCGTTGAGCATGACCAGCGGCAGGAAGAAGTTGTTCCAGATCGCCGTGAACTGGAACAGGAAGATCGTCACGAACGCGGGCAGCAGCATCGGCAGCGCCACCTTCACGAACGCCCGCACCTCCCCCGCACCGTCCGAACGCGCCGCTTCAAGCACCTCATTGGGTACGTAACCGGCCGACAGCACGCGGGACAGATAGACCCCGAACGGATGCACCAGCGCCGGGACGAACACCGCCCAGAACGTGTTGACCACACCCACCTTCGAGGCCAGCAGATACAGCGGCAGCGCCGTCGCCGTGGTCGGCACCAGCACGCCGAGCAGCACCAGGCCGAACATCTTCTCCTTGCCGAACCAGGCGTACTTGTCGAAGGCGAAGCCGCACATCACCGAGATCAGCGCGCTCACCGCCGCTCCGGCCCCCGCGTACAGGACGCTGTTGAGGTACCAGCGGAAGAAGATGCCGCCGTTCTCGCTGCTCACGGCCCGGATGTTGTCGATCAGGCTGAAGTCGGCGAAGGCGAAGCCCGGCGTGCCGTACAGGTCGTCGAGGGTCTTCGTCGAGGCGAACAGCAGCCACGTCAGCGGCAGCAGCGTGTAGAGAGCGGCGATCACCAGGAAGAGGTTGACCGTCGCCCGGGACATCCACTTCATCGGCGGTTGCTCCACTTGGTGACGACGTACGACATCACGGCGGCCAGCAGCGCCAGCAGGATCGAGGCGGCGCCCGCCTGGCCGTAGTCGTTGTTGCCGAACGCCTCGTTGTAGGCGTACATGTTCGGGGTCCAGGTGCTGACCACGCCGTCACTGGAGTTGTCGAACACCATGGGCTCGGTGAACAACTGCAGCGAGCCGATGATCGTGAACAGCAGCGTCGTGACGACCGCGCCGCGAATGAGCGGCAGCTTCACGCGGAAGGCGGTCCGCAACCGGCCCGCGCCGTCCATCCGCGCCGCCTCCAGCACCTCGGCCGGGATGGCCTGCAGCGCCGCGAAGTAGATGATCATGTTGTAGCCGATCCACTCCCAGAGCGCGACGTTGACGATGGACCCGAGCACCGTCCCACCGCCGAGAAAGTCGACCCCGCCCAGAAGATCCACGATCGGGCTGATCCCCGGCAGGTAGAGGTAGAGCCAGATCAGCCCCGCGATCACGCCCGGGACGACGTGCGGCATGAACAACGCCAGCTGAAAGAACCTCCGCAGCCGCGCCAGCCCCGAATCGAGCAGCAGCGCCAGCCCGAGCGCCCCGCCGATCATCAGCGGGATGTAGAGCAGGCAGTACCCGGCGATCACCAGGAACCCGTCCGTGAAGGCCTTGTCCTTGAGTGTGTCCAGGTAGTTCCCAAGCCCGACGAACACCGTCTCGGTACCACCGAACCCGAGCCCCGAGGACTTCTCACTGAACAAGCTCAGGTAGACCGCGTAAGCCAGCGGCGCCACGATCACCGCGGCGAAGAGCACGAAGAACGGCCCCACGAAGAGCACAACCGCTCCCCGCCGCCGCGCCGCCTCACTGCGCATGCTGCTCCTTTGTCATCGATCATTTCCGATACGTCGCGGCCCCTTCCGGGGTCGGTCGCGAACCCCTTCCGGGGAGATCGCGGACCCTTCCGGGGAGGTCGCGGCCCCGTCCAGGGTGGGTCGCGGACTTTCCGGATGGGTCACGGACCCTTTCGGGGTGGGTCGCAGACCCCTCTGGCGCGGCGGGATCCTCTTTGTCCGGCGGGATCTTTTCGACGCGGCGAGATCCTCTTGGTCCGGCGCGGATCTTTCCGACGTAGCGCGGATCTTTCCGGCCCGGCGCGATCTTTTGGTCCGGCGCGATCTGTTGGTACGACGCGATCTGTTGGTACGACGCGGCGCGCCGTACCAGCGTCACTGCTGGGCGGCGACGTTCAGCCCGCGGGCCTTGATCTCGTTGACCGTCGCGGTCTGCACGGTGTCCAGGACCGACGGGATCGTGGTCTCACCGGTGCTCACCTTGCCGAGCGAGTCCTTGAAGGCGGTGAGGGTCTGCACCATGCTCGGCCCCCACGTCCAGCCCGGCTGAATGGTCTTGTACGACTCCGAGAACAGCGCGTAGATGTCCTGGCCGCCGTAGAACGAGCCGTCGAAGCTCTTGGCCGCGACCGGCACCAGGTCGGCGATGGCAGGAAAGCCACTGGAGGTCCCGGAGGCCAGACGGGCCGTCCAAGCCTGCTCAGAACCGGTCAACCACTTAATGACCTCGATCGCTTGCTTACTGTTCTTACTGTTCTTGGATACACCGAAAGTGGTGCCGCCGAGCATGCCACTGGACGGGGTCCCCCAGTGCGGCACCGGCGCGATCGCCCACTTGCCGGACTGGCCCGCGTGGCCGCTCTTCATGACGCCCGCGCCCCAGTTGGCGCCGACGTAGCCCCAGAGGGTGTCGTCCTCGAAGGCGGCGTTCCACGGCTGCGAGAACGAGGCCTGCACGTGCACGAGGTCGTCCTTGA
Source organism: Nonomuraea sp. NPDC059007 (assembly GCF_042740555.1). NCBI lineage: Bacteria > Bacillati > Actinomycetota > Actinomycetes > Streptosporangiales > Streptosporangiaceae > Nonomuraea > Nonomuraea sp. NPDC059007. The sequence goes on from NZ_JBHYJD010000012.1 coordinate 228,135, forward strand.
CCAGGTCCTGCCAGTAGCCGGCGACCTTCTTGGTGGCCTCGTCCGCGACCGACACCTTCCAAGTGTCGCCCTCGGTCCCGAACCACTTACCCCCCGCCTGCCAGGCCAGCGCGGCCAGCACACTGGGATCATCAGGGAAGAACGTGGCGATCCGCGCCTTGCCGTCCGCCTTCTTCACCTTGGCCGCGGCAGTCTTGAAGTCGTCCCAGGTGGCGGGCACTTCGATCTTGTTCTTCTCGAACAGATCCTTGCGATAGAAGAACACCTGCGGAGCCGCGTCCATAGGCACCCCCCAGGTCTTCCCTCCCAGCTCGACCAGACTGAAGACCGAGCCCGGATACTTCCCCTTGACGTCAGCGGTAGCAGCGGTGATGTCCTGCAAAGCGCCCTGATTAACAAAGTCGGGCAGCTGTGGATACTCGATCGACATGACATCAGGCGCGTTACCGGCCTTGACGGCGTTGGCGAACTTCGCATAGCCGCCCGCGTTGCCCGAGGGGATCTCCTCGAACTTGATCTGAACGTCCTTGTGCGACTTGTTGAAGGCGTCCACGACCTGCTGAGTGCCCTTGGCCCAGCCCCAGAACGTGACGGTAACCGGCTGCCCACCCGCCCCGGCCCCGCCACCCTCCTGACCCCCACCGCAGGCCGCGAGCATAGTGATCCCGGCCAGCAGCCCAGCAAGACCGGCGGCGGCGCGCTTACGCTCCATCGATGCTCCTTCTCGCAATCGATCGAAATCCGATCGTTCTGGAGCATCATTCGCTCACAACCGAACACATGTCCACCATTCGATCATAACAACTCCATCTCGAAACCCCCGACAGCCCCGTGGGCCAAAGCCCCCGACACCACGACAACCGGGTGGGAACCCGCAGATCGGGACGCGGTCGGTGGCTGACTGGGACGCCGGACGCGCAGGTCGGGACGCGCAGATCGGGACGCGCAGGTCGGGACGCGCAGGTCGGGACGCGCAGGTCGGGACGCGCAGGTCGGGACGCGCAGGTCGGGACGCGCAGGTCGGGACGCGCAGGTCGGGACGCGGTCGGTGGCGGGCCACCTGCGCTTTTCGGCGCCGGCCGGTGGGAGGGTGGTCGGTGGCGTTCGGCGCCGTTGTGCGGCGCGGACGTGGGGCACGGCGGCTGGGCAAGAGCGGAGTTGTTGCGGCGAGCGACCCCGTGAGCCCTCACGACCAGCGCTCGACAGGCGGCAACCCACGACGGCGGGGCGGGCAGGGTGGCTTGCCGTAACGGAAAGGGCGCAGTACGAAGGCGGGCGCAACACGCGCGGGAGTGGCACCACACACGGGGCACCACAAAGGGGCAGCTCAAAGGCGAAACGCAAGGGGGCAAGCGCAGGGGGAGCGCAAGAGCTGCGCAGCAGGCGCAGCGCTGTGGAGAGGGAAAGCACAGGGTGCGGAAAGAGAAGGTGCGGACAGTAAGCGAAAAGCCGACAGGGGATCAGCGCGGGCGGGTGGAGGCGCGGGGGCGGAGTTCGGGGAGGAGGGCGATGTGCTGGCGGGGGGTCTCGGGGCCGGTCAGGCGGCGGATCAGGAGGTCTACGGCGTGGGCGCCCACTGCGCTCTTCGGTGGGGCCACGGCGGTCAGCGGTGGGTCGCTCAGGGCGGCCACCTCGTCGTCGTAGGCGACGATGGAGACCTCGTCCGGGATCGTGACGCCCGCTGAGCGCAGGTGCTGGACCAGGAGCAACGCGTCCTCGTCGTTGTGGACGAGCAACGCCGTCACGCCGTCGGCGCGGACCGCGCGCACGACGTCGCCCACCTGGTGGTGGGACGGGCCCTCCTGGTCTATGCCGAGGTCGGCGTAGCCGGACAGGTCGAGGTCGCGCAGGGCCGCCTCGAAGCCCTGGCGTACGCGCGGGGCCGTGGGGCTTTCTCGGGTGACCATGGCGACGCGTCTGTGGCCCAGGTCGGCGAGGTGGCGGACGCCGAGGAAGGCGCCGTGGGCGTGGTGGGAGGCGACGGCGTCCAGCAGGGAGGCGGGGCCGCCCAAACCCGCTCGGCGCTCTACCAGGACCGTGGGCACCTTCAGACCGGCGAGCCAGTTTCCGTGGGACTCGTCGGGCTGGCGGGTCGTGGTGAGCAGCAGGCCCTCCACCCCGCCTCCGGCGACGAGCTGGGCGACCTGGAGGCGTTCCTCGGCCTCGTCGTAGCGGGAGACGCCGAGCACCAGCCTTGCCCCGAGTTTGGCGGCCTGTTCGCGGGCGCCTTTGATGACGGCCGGGTAGTAGTAGGTGGCCGAGGGTACGAGCATGCCGATGGTCAGGCCTGTGTCGCCGGTGGCGGGGGCCGTGGGGGTTTCGGCGCTGGCGGGTGAGCCCGGCAGGTCGGTGCGGACCCTGGTCACGCCGCCGTGGACCCGCTTGAGCAACCCCTGTGCGGCCAGGTTCTCCACGTCCCTGCGCAGGGTGACCATGGAGACGCCGACGCGCTCGACCAGGTCGGTGAGCCGCACGGATCCGCGCTCGCTCACCTCGCGCAGGATGAGTTCATGGCGTTGCTCGACGAACACGGTGGCCCCTTCGACTCGGTCGTTGCTGATCCTAGCGTGCGGATGTGAACGTATGCTTTCGTTCGATCACAGTCGGAGATTCCTTGGAGTGGTGCATGTTTCCCCTTCCGCCGGAGGACCGTTCGCTCAGCCCGCTCACGGGGTGGACCCGTGCCCATTGGGAGGCGGTGGCCGACGGGCTGCTGGGCGCGGTGGAACCGTATCGCTCCGCGGACGGTGCTGTGATCACCTTGCCCGGACGGGAGAGCGCGTCGCGATGCGATGGTCTGGAGGGGTATGCGAGGACGTTCCTGCTCGCCGCCTTCCGGGTGGCCGGTGGAGGGCCGGTCGAGCTGCTCGAACCTTATGGGCGCGGGCTGCTGGCCGGGCCTGACGTCTGGGAGCCTGTCGGGGACCGTACTCAGCCCATGGTCGAGGCGGCGTCGATCGCCATCGGGCTGTGGCTCACCCGCGAACAGCTCTGGGACCGCCTGCCCGGCGACGTCCAGGAACGCGTGGCCGGATACCTCGCCGGTGCGCTCCGGCATGAGCCGGTGGACAACAACTGGTGGCTGTTTCCCGTCATGGCGGGCGGTTTCCTGGCGTGCGCCGGGTTCCACACCGAGGAGGCCGAGGCGGCCGTGCGGCGCGGCCTGGAGCGCATCGAGCCCTGGTACACCGGCGACGGCTGGTACTCCGACGGCGCCAACCGCTCCTTCGACCACTACAACGGCTGGGCGATGCACCTGTATCCGGTCCTGCTCGCGCTGCTGTCCAAAGCCCCCGTCGGGAGGTACGGCGAGCGGCTCAAGGAGTTCCTGACCGGTTATGCGCTGATGTTCGACAGCGAAGGCGGCATGCTCTATCACGGCCGATCGCTCACCTACCGTTTCGCTTCGGCCGCCTCGCTCTTCGCCGGTGCGCTGGCCGAGTCCACCCCGCTGGCACCCGGCCAGACCAGAGGCATCGCCTCGGCGACGCTCCGCCGTTTCCTTGAACACGACGCCCTGTCACCGGAGGGCATCCTCACGCTTGGCTGGCACGGGCCGCACGAGCCTTCGCTGCAGCGGTATTCGGGGTTCGCCTCGCCGTATTGGGCGGCGAAGGCGTTCACCGGCCTCCTCCTGCCCGCCGACCACCCCGTCTGGACGGCCACCGAGGAGCCGGGGCCGCAAGGAGTCCGGGCGTTGGCCGGTCCCGGCCTCATCGTCCAGAACACCGGCGGCCTGGCCCGAGTCGTCAACCACGGCAGCCAGCACCACCCCGGCGACCCGCTCTACGACCGCTACGCCTACTCCACCCGCACCGGCCCCACCACCGCCACCGACATCCCGGACAACCACGCGGGCTCCGGTCCCCGCGGGCGCATCGTCCCCCGGGGTGCCGGTTCGCTGGGCGATGGAGCCTGGGCGGCCTCGTTCAGCGAGGGAAGCGGGGTGGCCAGTGTGAGCGTGGTGCGCGGGGAGGTGGAGGTGCGGCTGCACTATGGCGAGGTGGGCAGGGAGACGGGCTGGGCACTGGCCCACGCCACACCAGAGGGCCGCACGGTGGGGACGGCGGGCGAAACCGCCGCAACAGCCACGGACACAGCGGGCGAAGCGGGTCGCTCCGACGGGAGGGCCGTGGGTGGGGCTGTTGTGTGGGCGGTGGACGGGCTGGGGTCCTGGTTGATTCCGTTGACCGGGGCGGTGACGCCTTCGGTGCTGGAGGCGCCCGAGGGCACGGCGTTCGGCAGGCCGGCCCTGGTCCCGGCGCTCATCGGCGCTGACGCTACCGGCTGGCGGGTGAGCGCCGCCGTCCTGGCCCACGAACTGCCCGACCTCCCCTCGGCCGAGGTGAACGGGCTGGAGGTCACGCTCACCTGGCCGGACGGGATCGTCCACGTGATCACCCCGGAAGGCCCACGGCCCTCTCCGCGGCCATGATCGCGTTGCGGAACAGCATCGCCACCGTCGTCGGTCCCACGCCGCCCACCCGAGGCGTGATCGCCCCCGCCACCGCCTCAACCGACTCGTCCACGTCGGGCAGCAACCGCCGGCCCTCGTACCGAACGCCCCCGCCGACGACGACAGCCCCGGGCTTCACGTGCTCGGGCTGGATGATCCCCGGCACCCCGGCGGCGGCGATGAGGATGTCGGCCCGCTGCGTGTAGCGGGCCCAGTCGGGTACGCCGGTGTGGACCACGGTCACCGCCGCGTTGGCCGTGGGCCGCTTCTGGCTGAGCAGCGTGGCCAGCGGCCGGCCGAGGGTGGCGCCACGGCCGAGGATCACGACCTCCCGCCCCGCCACCGGGATCTCGTAGAAGGCCAGCAGCGCCTCGATCCCGGCGGGCGTGCAGGGCAGCGGCCCGGGCATGCCGAGGGACAGCCGGCCCATGTTGAGGGGGTGCATGCCGTCCACGTCCTTGTCGGGGTCCATGGACTGCAGCGCCGCGTCGTAGTCGAGGTGGCCGGGCACCGGGTACTGCACCAGCAGCCCGTGCACCGCCGGGTCGTCGTTGTAGGCGGCGATGGCGGCGTGGAGGTCGGCCTGGGTGGCGTCGGACGGCAGGTGGGTGTGCGGTGAGTCGAAGCCGAGCTCGGCCGCCTGCCGCTGCTTGATCCTGATATATCCGGCACTGGCGTCGTCGTCACCGACCAGGATCGTGGCCAGCGACGGCGTCACACCCTTGGCAGTCAGTACGGCGGCGCGCGCGGCGACGTCCTCCAGGACACTCTGCGCCACCGGACCGCCGGGAAGCATGCGGGTCATGGCTCTCCTCGCAACGTGGTCGCCCAGGCGGTCGGCTTCCACGACGAGCTCCCCGATGGTCGATTCCATCCTCTGTGCCGCCAGTCGCGCTCCTTCTAGGATGCCAGAAGGCTCAGGACAGGAAGCCGCGCAGGAGTGCCGCGGTGCCCTCCAGATGCTCTGACACGGCACGCCGCGCCGCCTCCGGATCTCCGGACAGGATCGCCGCCACAATGGCCTCGTGCTGGGTGGCCGCGTGATCGATGTTGACCTGGAGCATCGGGATGGCGTTGAGCAGGTCGCTGACCCGCAGCCGGGCGTCGGCGCAGGCGGCGGCCAGCAGCGGGGAGCCGGTCAGCTCGGCGATCGCCAGGTGGAAGGCGGTGTCGAGGCGGCGGTACTCCCCGGGCCTGGCGGCGTTGAGGTCGTCCAGGCGGGCGCGCAGGATCCGGCGGCGATCCTCGTCGAGCGAGGTCGTGGCCAGCACCTGCGCCGCGCCGCACTCCACGGCCATGCGGAAGGTGAGGGCGTCGGAGAGGTCGTCGTTGCCCATGTCGGCGACGACCTTGCGCAGGGCTCCGGTGCCGGGTTGCGGCGGGACATAGGTGACGAAGGCGCCGCCGTAACGGCCGCGCCGTACATCGAGAAAACCGGAGTCCTGCAGGGCGCGGATGGCCTCGCGCAGCGTCACCCGGCTGATGCCGAGCTGGACGGCGAGCTCGCGTTCCGGCGGGAGCTTCTCGCCGGGCGCGACGACGCCCAGCTTGATGGCCTGGAGCAACCGCTCCACGGTCTCCTCGAACGCATTGCCAGCGCGCACGGGGCGCAGCACCGTCAACGGGTTCACGCTTCGCTCCCCCCACCGCCACAGGGCCTTGACAATCGATCCCGCCATGGACCTCAATGGTCTAACACTAGCCCAATCAACGGGAAACCGCCGTGGCCAGATCGGAGCATCCTCACGTGAGCACCGGATTGTTGTCCGTTTCCGACCTGCGGGACGAAGTTGCTGCTGGGCGCATAGACACCGTATTGCTCGCCGTCGCCGACATGCAGGGCAGATTGCAGGGAAAGCGGCTGTCGGCGCGGTTCTTCCTGGAGGAGGTGCTGCGGCACGGCTCCGAGGGCTGCAACTACCTGCTCGCGGTGGACGTGGACATGAACACCGTCGAGGGCTACGCGATGTCGTCGTGGGAACGCGGGTATGGCGACTTCGTCATGAAACCGGATCTCTCGACACTCAGACGGATCCCCTGGCAGGAGGGCACCGCTCTGCTCATGGCCGATCTGACCTGGGAGGACGACACCGATGTGACCGCCTCCCCCCGGCAGATCCTGCGCAGGCAGCTCGCCCGCCTGGACGAGCGCGGCCTGCGCGCGTTCGTCGGCACCGAGCTGGAGTTCTGCGTCTATGAGGACTCCTATGAGCAGGCGTGGAAGCGCGGATATCGCGACATGTCCCCCGCGAACCTCTATAACGTCGACTACTCCCTGCTCGGCACCGCCCGCATCGAGCCGCTCCTGCGCCGGATCCGGCGCGAGATGGAGGGCGCGGGGCTGTATGTGGAGTCGGCCAAGGGCGAGTGCAACCTCGGCCAGCACGAGATCGCGTTCCGCTTCGACGAGGCGCTGAAGACCTGCGACAACCACTCGATCTACAAGACCGGCTCCAAGGAGATCGCCGCCCAGGAGGGCCGCTCGATCACCTTCATGGCCAAGCCGAACCAGCGCGAGGGCAACTCCTGCCACATCCACATCAGCCTGCGTGGCAGCGCCGACGAGCCGGTGATGGCCGGAGACGGACCCCATGGCATGTCCGAGCTGGGCGCCCGCTTCATCGCCGGCCAGCTCGCCTTCATGCGCGAGCTCACGCTCTTCTACGCGCCGAACATCAACTCCTACAAGCGGTACGTGCCCGGCAGCTTCGCCCCGACCGCCGTCAAATGGGGCGTGGACAACCGCACCTGCTCGTTGCGCCTGGTCGGCCACGGCCACTCGCTGCGCGTGGAGAACCGGGTGCCCGGCGGCGACGTCAACCCCTACCTGGCCGTCTCCGCGCTGATCGCGGCCGGTCTGCACGGCATCGACCATGAGCTCGAACTCGAGGACGCCTTCACCGGCAACGCCTACACCTCCGGCGCCGAGACCGTGCCACACACGCTGCGCGACGCGCTCGCCCTGTTCGAGGGCTCGAAGCTGGCCAGGGAGTCCTTCGGCGAGGACGTCGTGGCCCACTACGCCAACAACGCGCGCGTCGAGCTGGCCGCCTTCGACGCGGCGGTCACCGACTGGGAAATGTTCCGCGGCTTCGAACGTTTGTAAGGGACCAGCATGAAGATCATCAATCCGGCCTCCGAAGCCGTGGTGGCCGAGGTCGACCTCGCCGACGCGGCCGAGATCGACCGGGCCGTGGAGCGTGCCAAGCGGGCGTACGCGAGCTGGCGCGAGGTGGCGCCGGGCGACCGGGCCAGGCTGCTGCGCCGGTTCGCCGGCCTGGTGGACCGCCATGGCGAGGAACTGGCCCAGCTGGAGGTCGCCAACGCCGGCCACACGATCGGCAACGCCCGCTGGGAGGCCGGCAACGTCCGCGACGTGCTGCACTTCTACGCGGGCGCCCCGGAACGCCACCACGGCCTGCAGATCCCCGTGCCGGGCGGCGTGGACGTCACCTTCCACGAGCCGCTGGGCGTCGTGGGCGTGATCGTGCCGTGGAACTTCCCCATGGTCGTCATGACCTGGGGCGTCGCGCCCGCGCTCGCGGCCGGGAACACCGTGATCGTGAAGCCGGCCGAGTGGACGCCGATGACGGCGCTGCGGCTGGCCGAGCTGGCTCTGGAGGCGGGCCTGCCGGAGGGCGTGCTGCAGGTGCTGCCCGGGGCCGGGGAGGTCGCCGGCGCCCGGCTGGTCGAGCATCCGGACGTCGCCAAAATCGTTTTTACCGGCTCGACCGAGGTGGGCAAGGAGATCGCCGCCAAGGCGGCGGGCCAGGTGAAGCGGCTGACGCTGGAGCTGGGTGGCAAGTCCGCAAATATCGTCTTCCAGGACTCCGATCTCGAAAAAGCGGCGAAAACCGCGCCGTATGCCGTCTTCGATAACTCCGGGCAGGACTGCTGCGCCCGATCGCGCATCCTGGTCGAGCACACCGTGTATGAGGAGTTCCTGGAGAGGCTGGGCGCCGCCGTACTGGATGTGAAGGTCGGCGACCCCCTCGACGAGAGCACCGAGATGGGCCCGCTGATCAGCGCAGAGCATCTGGAGCGGGTACGCGGGTTCGTCGCCGAGCCGCACTTGCAGGGCGCCTGTCCGGACGGGCCCGGCTACTGGTTCCCGCCCACCGTGCTCACCTCGCGGGTCACCGACCGCGCGTTCACCGAGGAGATCTTCGGGCCCGTGGTGTCGGTGGTGGCCTTCCGGGACGAGGCGGACGCCGTACGTATCGCCAATGACACCCCCTACGGCCTGAGCGGGTCCATCTGGACCCGCGACGTCGGCCGCGCGCTGCGGGTGGCGCGCGCGGTCGAGGCGGGCAACCTGTCGGTCAACTCGCACTCGTCGGTGCGCTACTGGACCCCGTTCGGCGGCTTCAAGCAGTCGGGCCTGGGCCGCGAACTCGGCCCCGACGCCCTCAGCGCCTTCACCGAGACCAAAAACGTTTTCATCTCCTGGGAGTCATGAACATGCAGCGTTTGCAGGACCGCGTCGCCGTCATCACCGGTGCGGGCAGCGGGATCGGGCTGGCCACGGCGCGCAGGTTCGCCGAGGAGGGCGCCCGGGTGGTCTGCGTCGACATCGACGAGGAGGCCGGCAAGAAGGCCGCGGAGGAGGTCGGCGGGATCTTCGTCAAGGCCGACGTGACCAGCGACGAGGACGTCGCCCGCATGTACCGGACCGCCTTCGACACCTACGGCAGCGTGGACATCGCCTTCAACAACGCCGGCATCTCCCCGCCGGACGACGACTCCATCCTGGAGACCGGCATCGACGCCTGGCGGCGCGTGCAGGAGGTCAACCTCACCAGCGTGTACCTCTGTTGCAAGCACGTCATCCCCTACATGCGGCGGCAGGGCAAGGGCTCCATCGTCAACACCGCCTCGTTCGTGGCCGTGATGGGCTCGGCGACCTCGCAGATCTCGTATACCGCCTCCAAGGGCGGCGTGCTGGCGATGTCGCGCGAACTCGGGGTGCAGTTCGCCCGCGAGGGCATCCGCGTCAACGCCCTGTGCCCCGGGCCGGTCAACACCCCACTGCTGCAGGAACTGTTCGCGAAGGACCCCGAGCGCGCCCAGCGCCGCCTGGTCCACATCCCGGTCGGCCGCTTCGCCGAGGCCACCGAGATCGCCGCCGCGGTCGCTTTCCTGGCCAGCGACGACGCCAGCTTCATCACGGGCTCGGAGTTCCTCGTCGACGGCGGCATCTCCGGCGCGTATGTTACCCCGTTCTGATCTCTTTCGTTGATGTCTCGATCCGTTACGGACCTCTCGATCGCTTAAGGACTTTTGATCTCTCAAGGGCTTTTGATCTCTTAGGGGCCTTTGATCCGTTACGGCAAGCCACCGCCCCCGCCGCCCGCCGCACGGGGCGGGCGGCACTCCAGGGCCACGGCAGGCGGCCGCGCGGGGCGGGCCGCCGCGACGACCCACGCCGACCCACTCCCACGGCCAGCCGGCCACACGCGCGACACGCCGCGCCCCGACCCCGTGGCCCGCTGACCACACACGACCCGCCCGGCCCGGGGGTGTCGCACCACACGCGCTACACAAATCACCCGCCCCGGGGTCGGCGGGCCACACACGACACACCTCGCCCACCGACCACCGGGGGCGAGGGGCCACACGCGCGACCGGCCTCGCTCGCCTCGGGGGCGAGAGGCCACGCGTGTGACCTGCCTAGCCCGCCGTGGGGTTGGCAGGCCACACGCGTGACACACACCTCGCCCCGCTCCCGGAGCGAGATGCCGCTCGCGCGGTGTGTTGACCGGCTTCCCGGGTGGGCAGGCGGATGGATGAGGATGGAGGTATGAGCATGCGGCCCGTCATCGGGATCACCTGTTACGTGGAGCCCGCGCGGTTCACCGTGTGGGAGATGGACACGGCGCTGCTGCCGTACATGTACGTGGAGCAGGTGGCGGCGGCCGGTGGTCAGCCTGTCATCCTGCCCCCGGCCGGCGACCCCGCCGAGCTCGTCACCCGCCTGGACGGCCTCATCGTGGCCGGAGGCGGCGACATCGACCCCGCCCGATACGACGAGCCCGCCCACGACCGCGTCGGCTACATCCGGAAATTTCGTGATGAAGCGGAGTTCGCCCTGATGTCCACAGCCCTGGAGGCCGGGCTGCCCTTCCTCGGCATATGCCGGGGGCTCCAGGTTCTCAACGTCAGCCTCGGCGGTTCCCTCCACCAGCACCTGCCCGACGTGACCGGCCACGAGGGCCACTCCCCCGCGCCGGGCACGTTCGGACACCTGCCCGTCCACACCGAACCCGGCACCCGCCTGGCCAAGATCCTCGGCCAGGACCCGCTCAACGTCCCCCACTACCACCACCAGGCCGTCAACCGCCTGGGCACCGGCCTGACCGTGAGCGCCCGCGCGGAGGACAACACCATCGAGGCCATCGAACTGGACGCCCACCCCTTCGCCGTGGCCGTCCAATGGCACCCCGAGGCCGGCACCGACCCCGCCCTCTTCCACGCCCTGACCACCGCCGCCACCCACCCCACCCCCTGACCCCACCACCCAACACGCCAACCCGATCACCGACCCCACACCCACACCCACACCCACACCCAGCCACGAGCCGACCAGCACCCATGTCGGCAACCCGGTCTCGGGCGGGGCCGGGTAGCACTGTGAGGGGCGGCGCCGGAGGGATGTCTGCGATGGCGAGCCGTGTTGCCAGAGACAGGGGCGTGAGGGTGAGCGGTGCAGCCGTAGACCCGACCGGAACGGTGAGCGGCGCTGCCGGAGACCCGCCCCTCGGCACCACCCCTTGCGGGCGCCACCGGTCCAGGGAATCCCGGGGTCGCGATCCCGTCTCGGGCCGCCCCGGCCGTACCCCCTCGGCGTCTTCACCCGCCCCTGTCCGGTCCGCAGAGCGTGGCTGTCAAGTCGGCCGTCACGATCCACCGCAAAAGCCGCGATCGACCCCATCCCGATAGACCACGAGGTAGAACACCCCACGGCACGGTCATGTCGGGCCCATGAACGCCAGGTCAGCAGCGAATTCCGAATTGGGTCTTACTGGAAAGCTTCTTTACTTTTACTCTCAGAGTGTGGAGCTCGAGGTCCGGCATCTCAGAGTCGTATGTGCGATCGCGGACACCGGGAGCATCTCCAAGGCGGCGACGTCGCTCGGGATGTCCCAGCCCGCGCTCGCAGCGCAGCTGCGCCGCATCGAGCGGCAGTTCGGCGGCCCGCTGTTCGAGCGGGGCCGCGAAGGGACGACGCCCACTCCCTTAGGCCGCTGGCTGCTGTTGAGGTCGCGTTCCGTCTTACCCGCCTTCGACGACCTAGCGCGTGACGCCCGGCGCCACGCGCGGGACGAGCGCGACACCATCCGCGTCGGCTGCGCCCTCACCCGGCTGGCCATCTACGCGGCCAAGGCGTTACGCCGCCTGTTACCAGAGGCCGAGATCAGCCTTCGTACCGAAGAGACGACCGAGGTGTTGCCCGGACTGCTGGAGTCGGAACGCATCGAGCTGGCCACCCTGGACGACTATCCCGGTCACGAACTGCAACCGCCCCAGGGCGCCGTCTACGCCGAGATCGCGATCGAGCCGGTCTTCGTGGGGTTGACGGCCAGTCACCCTCTGGCGGCACACGACGAGATCGATCTGGCGGATCTCGCCAAGGAGCAGTGGGCGCAGCACGCGCTGCTGGAGTCGGGGCCGCGCGAGCATTTCTGGACCGCGTGCGCCGATCACGGGTTCTCGCCGATGGTCGGGTTCAAGGTGGACCTGAGCGTCGCGCTGGACCTGATCGCGGAGGGCCGCTGCGTCGGATTGTTCCAGGCCACGAGCCCGGCGCGGGACGGCATCGTGATCCGGCCGCTGGTCGGGTCGCCGATGAAGATGCGTCACCTGATCGGCTGGACCGAGCACGGAGCGCTGGCTCCGCACGCCAAGGACCTCGTCCAGGCGGTCACCAAGACCTATTGGTCGGAGGCCATGCGCAACCCCACATACAACGCGTGGCTGCGGCGACATGGCGCCCATAGTGTGACGTTATGACAAATTGTGGGGTTACGGTCCGTGAGCCCCCGATGTCAGCTTGGGGTTGACTCCAGCCAGATTCACACCCCCCAAGGAGCCACGAGAGTGAACCCCAAGCTCAAACTGTCGGCCGCCGCGTTAGTCGCGCTGGCGCTGGCCCTGGTACCCCAGGCGGCGCAGGCCGGACAAGATCCCCCAACTCCAAGTGAGGCCAAGAGCGCCGTCACCTCGGCGCAGGGCGCGCTTGCTGCTTACGCCCCCTCCCTGCGTACCGCGCAGGACGACGCATACCACCTCCAGGCCAACACCCCCGGCGCGAACGGTCTGCAGTTCCTGACCTACTCGCGCACCCACAAGGGCCTGCCCGTCTACGGCGGCGAGGTCGTCGTCACCACGGACGCCTCCGGCCAGTCGGTCAGCGACATCACCACCGGCCAGCAAGCCGTCATCAACGTCGGCACCAAGGCCAAGGTGAGCGCGGCCACCGCCGCCGCCACGTCGCAGGCACGGATCAAGAAGGTGGACAGCGTCAGCGCGCCGTCGCTGGTCGTCCACGCCGCGAGCAAGACCCCGCGGCTGGCGTACGCGACCACCGTCACCGGCCCGTCCAACAACCGGACCGTCTACGTCGACGCGCTGACCGGCGCGGTCATCGACGAGGTCGAGCTGTTCAAGGCCGCCGAGGGCCGGTCCCACTACGTCGGGACCGTCACCATCGACACCCAGGCCACCTCGATGGTCGACCCCAACCGCCGCGGCATCCAGTGCGGCGGCCAGAACGGCTCCGCCTTCACCGGCTCCAGCCCCTGGGGCAACGGCGGCGCCACCGACCTGCCGACCGCCTGCGTCGACGTCCTCTACGGAGTCCAGAAGGAATGGGACATGCTCCGGGAGTGGGTCGGCCGCAACGGCATCAACGGCTCCGGCGGCGGCTTCCCGGCCCGGGTCGGCCTGGCCCAGGCCAACGCCTTCTGGAACGGCTCGTACACCAACTACGGCCACAACGGCGCCAGCGGCGCCGCGCGCAAGAACCTGGTCTCGATGGACGTCGTCGGCCACGAGTACGGCCACGCCATCTTCCAGACCACGCCCGGCGGCGCGGGCTCCGGCAACGAGGCCGGCGGCCTGAACGAGTCCACCGGTGACATCTTCGGCGCCGTGACCGAGCACTACGCCAACAACCCGAACGACCCGCCGGACTACCTGGTCGGCGAGGAGCCCGCGCTCGGCGGCGGCCCGATCCGCAACATGTACAACCCGTCGGCTCTCGGCCACCCGAACTGCTACACCCCGGGGTCCTTCCCCGAGGTGCACGCCGGAGCCGGCCCGCAGAACCACTGGTTCTACCTGATGTCCGAGGGCACCAACCCGCAGGGCAAGCCCGCCAGCACCCGCTGCGACAACGGCCCGGCGATCGTCGGCATCGGCATCCGCAAGGCCGCCCAGGTCTTCATGACCACGCTGAACAAGAAGACGTCCCCGTGGACGCACACCAAGGTCCGGGTGGCCGCGCTGCAGGCCGCCAAGGAGCTGTGGCCCGGTAGCTGCGCCGAGTTCAACGTGGTGAAGGCCGCCTTCGACGGCATCCGCCTGGGCGCCCAGTCCGGCGAGCCGACGTGCACCGCCCCGACCGACGACTTCTCGCTCTCCCTCGACCCGGCCGCCGGCCAGGCCGACCCGGGCGACAGCGTGACCACCACGGTCAGGACCACGGTGACCAGCGGCAACGCCCAGCAGATCACGCTGCGCGCCGGCACGCTGCCCAGTGGTGTGACGGCCCAGTTCAACCCGGCCACGATCACCGCCGGCCAGACCTCGACGCTGACCCTGTCGACCTCGGCGGGCAGCCCCGTGGGCGGCCACGCCGTACAGGTGACCGCTGACGGCACCGCCGTCGACAAGAACGCCACCTACAACCTCACGATCGGGCAGGTCCAGGACGACTTCTCGTTCGCGGTCAGCCCGGCGTCCGGCTCGACTCAGCCGGGCGGTTCCGCTCAGACCACCATCAACACGACGGTGACCAGCGGCTCCGCTCAGCAGGTCGCGCTGTCGGCCAGCGGCCAGCCCTCGGGCGTGACGGTGACCTTCAGCCCGGCCACCGTCACCGCCGGCCAGAGCTCTCAGGTGACCGTCGCCACGACCTCCAGTGTCGCGGCGGGGTCCTACCCGATCACGCTCACCGGCGCCGGCACCAGTGGCAGCAAGACGGCCACCTACACGCTGACCGTGGGTAGCACCGGCACCGAATGGGCGCCGTACACCTCCTACACGGTCGGCCAGGTCGTCACCTACCAGGGCGCCAGCTACCGCTGCCGGCAGAGCCACACCAGCCTGCCCGGCTGGGAGCCGCCGAACGTGCTCGCACTCTGGCAGCCGCTGTGAAGAAACTCCTAGTGTCAGGGCTGGTCACCATCGTGGTGGCCGCCCTGGCCCCCCTCGCCGGCGCCACGAGCGCTCAGGCTGTCGCGCCGCCCAACATCCCGGTCGCGAACGTGACAGCCCACCTCAGCCAGCTCCAGTCGATCGCCACGGCCAACGGCGGTAACCGGGCCTCAGGACGGCCCGGGTACAACGCCTCGGTCAACTACATCAAGGGCAAGCTGGACGCGGCCGGATACACCACCCGGATCCAGACCTTCAGCGGCGGCAGCAATCTCATCGCCGACTGGCCGGGTGGCCCGACCAACCAGACCATCATGCTCGGCGCCCACCTGGACAGCGTCGCCGCCGGTCCGGGGATCAACGACAACGGCTCGGGCTCCTCGGCCCTGCTGGAGATCGCCCTGACCCTGGCCAGCCAGCGGCCGACGGTGACCAAGCACGTCCGGTTCGGCTGGTGGGGTGCCGAGGAGCAGGGATTGATCGGCTCCCGGTACTACGTGCAGAACGGGGGTGCGGCGGGCGTCGAGGCGTACCTCAACTTCGACATGACCGGCTCGCCCAACCCCGGCTACTTCGTCTATGACGACGACGTGGCCCTGCAGCGGCTGTTCAACGACTACTACACCTCGATCGGCGTGCAGACGGAGCCGGAGCGCATCGGCGACGGACGCAGCGACCACGCCTCGTTCAAGAACGCCGGCGTACGCGTCGGCGGCGTCTTCACCGGGGCGAGCGAGCGCAAGACGGCCGCCCAGGCCGCCAAGTGGGGCGGTCAGGCCAACCAGTCGTTCGACCGCTGCTACCACTCGGCCTGCGACACCTACCCGTCCAACATCAACACGACCGCGCTCGACCGCAACGCCGACGCGGCCGCGCACGCGCTGTGGACCCTGGCCGTCGGCCAGGCGCAGCCGAACGATTACTCCATCGCGGTGAGCCCGGCCTCGGCAACCCTCCAGCCCGGCCAGTCGGCGACGACGACGCTCACCACGACGGTCACCTCCGGCCAGGCGCAGCAGGTCAGCCTCTCCGCCGGCAGTGTCCCGGCCGGGGTGACCGTCTCCTTCAGCCCGCAGACGATCACGGCGGGCCAGTCCTCGACGGTCACGGTCGCGGCGTCAGCGGCGGCGGCGAACGGTAGCTACCAGATCGCCCTCAACGGTGACGGCGCCGACAGCGACCGTTCGACCGCCTTCAACCTGACGATCGGGCAGGTCCAGAACGACTACTCGTTCTCGGTCAGCCCGGCGTCCGCCTCTGTCCAGCCCGGCGGCAGCGCGAACGCCACCGTCAACACCCAGGTCACCTCCGGCCAGGCCCAGCAGATCGCGCTGACGGCCTCCGGAGCTCCCCAGGGCGTGACGGTGAGCTTCAACCCGGCCACCATCTCGGCGGGCCAGACCTCCGCGGTGTCGATCGCGACGACCTCCTCGGTCGCCGCCGGCACCTATCCGATCACGCTCAACGGCGACGGCACCAGCACGGACCGCTCGGCCACGTTCACCCTGACCGTGGGCAGCACCGGCAACGAATGGGCGCCGTACACCTCCTACACGGCCGGCACGACCGTGAGCTACCAGGGCACCAACTACCGGTGCCTGCAGAGCCACACGAGCCTGCCCGGCTGGGAGCCGCCCGGCACACCCGCGCTCTGGCAGCGCCTCTAGAGGAGCATGTACGGCCGGCGTCCCGCCAGGCGCCGGTCGTACAGACGTGGCCGGGAACCGCTGGGGTGTGCCAGGTTCCCGGCCACACCCCGTGGCCGGCCGTTCATCCGGGGGGACGGCCGGCCGCGCTATGCGTTGAGTCACACGCCCCGCAAAGTCCCGAAATATCCGGTTAAACACCCGGCAAGCGACACGCAGGGCCCCCGAACCTCTAGGCAAACACTGATCACCTCACGCACCAAGCTCGGATTTTTCCGGACATATCCCCCATAGGCTCGCCACCGTTGTCCGGATCCGATCCCCCTCAGGAGGGAGCCCGAGCTTTTGTCCAGCGACCTGGTGATCATCGCCGCGCTCGTCGCCGTCTCGATCGTGCTGGCCCGCTTTCTCAGCACGAGATGGAGGCTGCCGCCCCTGCCGTTCCTGGTCCTGCTCGGCATGCTCGTGGGAATCCTGCCCTGGGTGCCGGTCGTGTCGATGGACCCGTACGTCGTGCTGACCGTGCTCATCCCGCCCCTGCTCTACCACCACGCCACCACGCGCAGCGCGCCCCGCGAGTCGCGCGCCGCCTGGCGGCCGATCATGTTCCTCGGCGTCGGGCTCACCCTCGCCACCGCCGGCGCCGTCACCCTCGTGGCGCATCTGCTGCTCCCGGGCCTGCCGTGGGGCGCCGCGCTGACCGTCGGCGCCGCCTTCGCGCCCACCCAGGCACTCGTCCTCGACCGGCTCGGCGCGCCGGAGCGCGTGCTCACCGTGCTGCGCGGCGAGAGCCTGATCAACGAGGGCGTCGCGGTCGTGCTGCTCGCCATCGGGCTTGAGCAGCTCAAACGTCCCGAGACCGTCTCCGTGGCCGCGCTGCAACTGGCCGGGGCGATCGCCGGCGGCGCGCTCGCGGGCCTCGCGCTCGGCTGGGTCGTCGTGCAGTTGCGCCGCCGCCTGGCCGACTCGGGAACGCTGATCGTGCTCTCGCTGGCCACGCCGTTCGTCGCCGAGATCAGCGCGAGCAAGCTCGGACTGTCCGGCCCGCTCGCCGTCACCGCCGCCGGCTTCTACGTCGGGGCGCGCGGCCGCCTCTTCCACACCCCCGCGCGGGCCACCGAGCGGATCACCTGGCAGGTGCTGACGTTCCTGCTCGGCGGCACGCTCGCGGTCCTGCTCGGGCTCCAGCTACGCGATTTGGGCGGCTCACACTCCGGCCTGCCGCTCACGACGGTCCTGCTGGTCACCGCGGCTCTGCTGGGCGCGACTTTGCTGGTACGGCTGGCGTTCGCGCTGGCCGTCGACCGGCACAACGTCCGGGCCCTCACCCTGGGCGGCACCCGCGGGGCCTCGACGCTGGCCATCGCGCTGGCCATCCCCGCGCTGCCCGCCCAGGACGCGTTGATCTTCGCCGCCGCCTCGGTGGTGCTGGTCAGCGGGTTCGCCCTGCTCACGTGCCGCGCCGCCGTACCGGAGAGTGGGGGTGTCGCGGCGCCGGAGGAGGAGGCGCGGGCGCGGCAGGCGGCGGCCGCGGCGGCGATGCGCAGGCTCGACCAGATCTCCCACCGGCTCGACACCGGCACGTTGTGGGCGCAGCGGCAGTTGCTCGCGGTCGAGGCGAACGCCGGCGCCCCGCACGACCTGCGCGACGAGCTCGCCAGGGCGCAGCGCGAGACGCTCGGCCAGATGTACACCGAAGGCCGCATCGGCGCCACAACCCTGCACAAGCTCACGGAAGAGATCGATTGGCGCGATCCACACGCGACAACACCCCCGTGACGGCACTAGGCTGGTTGGAGACACCGGTGAACCCGTGCGGGAGAGCGTTCTGACAATCCGGTCAGAGCCCCTGAAGGAGCAAGCCCTCCCCGCGAACCTCTCAAGGCAAAGGACCGCTCGGGCGAGGTGCCTCTGGAAAGCAGGCCTCCGGGCCTCGCCGAAGGTGAAAGTCCGGCAAAACCCGGGCGAAGCTCTCAGGCATCGATGACAGAGGGGGAGGATGCTGGCATCCGACCCTGCCCTGAGGTGCGAAGACCAATGTCCCGACCGACACCGCTGCGAGACGTTCACGAGAGTCTCGGCGCGACGCTGACCGACTTCGCCGGCTGGCTGATGCCGCTGCGCTACGGCAGCGAGTCCGCCGAGCACAACGCCGTGCGCACCGCCGCCGGACTGTTCGACCTCTCGCACATGGGCGAGATCTTCCTGACCGGGCCCCAGGCGGGCGAGGCACTCGACTACGCGCTCGTCGGCCACCTCTCGGCGCTGGCGCCCGGACGGGCCCGCTACACGATGATCGTCGGGGAGGACGGCGGAGTCCTGGACGACCTGATCGTCTACCGGCTCGCCGACGAACAGTTCATGGTCGTGGCCAACGCCTCCAACTACCTCCTCGTGGCCCGCGAGCTGACCGCGCGCGCCGCCGGGTTCGACGCCGTCGTGGACGACCGGTCCGAGCAGTGGGCGCTCATCGCCGTGCAGGGTCCGCGCGCCCAGGAGATCCTCTCCTCGCTCACCGACGCCGACCTGCCCGGACTCAAGTACTACGCCGGGCTGCCCGGCGTCGTCGCCGGGGCCCAGGCGCTCATCGCCCGCACCGGCTACACCGGCGAGGACGGCTTCGAGCTGTTCATCGCCAACGAGGACGCGGTGCCGTTGTGGCAGGCGCTGGTCAAGGCGGGCGAGCCGTACGGGCTGATTCCGGCGGGACTGTCCTCGCGCGACACGCTGCGCCTCGAAGCCGGCATGCCGCTCTACGGCAACGAGCTGTCCACCGCGCTCACCCCGTTCGACGCGGGCCTGGGCCGAGTGGTGAAATTCGACAAGCCCGGCGACTTCGTCGGCAGGGCGGCGCTGGAGGCGGTCAAGAACGACCCGCCGCGGCGGCGCCTGGTCGGACTGGTGGCGCACGGGCGCCGGGTCCCCCGCCACGGGTACCCGGTGACCAAGGACGGCGCCGTGGTCGGCGAGGTCACCAGCGGGGCCCCTTCCCAGACCCTGGGTAAGCCCATCGCGATGGCCTACGTGGACACTGGTGTCACCGAAGGCGTGGCCGTGGACATCCGGGGCAGCCAGGAGGGCATGGACCTCGTCGCATTGCCCTTCTACAAGCGCAGCGCCCGTTCGTGAATACAAGCGCAGTAACTAGCAGGAGGACGTAAGTGAGCAGCATCCCTGACGAGCTGAGCTACACCAAGGAGCACGAATGGGTGGCCGGTCTCGACGACGGCCGGACCGTGACCGTCGGCATCACGGCCTTCGCCGCCGAGGCCCTGGGTGACGTCGTCTTCGTGCAGCTTCCCGAGGCGGGCTCCAACGTCGAGGCCGGCGACTCCATCGGCGAGGTCGAGTCGACCAAGTCGGTGAGCGAGATCTACGCCCCGGTCGGCGGCGAGGTCACCGAGGTGAACCAGGCCGTCGTGGACGACCCGTCGCTGGTCAACAACGACCCTTACGGCGAGGGCTGGATGTTCCGGGTACGCCTCGAAGGCGACCCGGAGGACCTCCTCTCAGCTGAGGAGTACGGAGCACTCACCTCCGGCGACTCCTGACCAACCGCCGGGGCCCGGCATGGGCCCCGGCACCGCCCTCCCCCCTGTTGCGGAAGGACGCATCAATGGCGATCAGCGTCTTCGACCTTTTCAAGATCGGAATCGGCCCGTCGAGCTCGCACACCGGCGGCCCGATGGCAGCCGCGCACAAGTTCGCGCGCGGCCTGCACGAAGACGGCCTCGTCGAGCGGACCGCGCGGGTCGAGGCCATCCTCTACGGCTCCCTCGGCCTGACCGGCAAGGGCCACGGCAGTGACAAGGCCGTGCTTCTCGGCCTGTCCGGCGAGAAGCCCGAACTCGTCGACGTCGACACCGTCGACGAACGCCTCGCCGCCATGCGCGCCGCAGGAACCGTCCGCCTGTACGGCGAGCGCGAGATCCCGTTCGTCGTCGGCGAGGACCTGGTCTTCGAACGCAAGATCAGCCTGCCCGAGCACCCGAACGGCATGCGCTTCACCGCCTTCGCCGCCGACGGGGAGAAGCTCCGCGAGAAGGTGTACTTCTCCGTGGGCGGCGGCTTCGTCGTCGACGAGAACGCCACCGGCGCCGACCGCATCAAGCCCGACGACACCGTCGTTCCCTATCCGTTCACCTCCGCGGAAGAGCTCCTGAAGCACTGCCACAACACCGGCCTGTCCATCTCCGGGCTCATGCTGGAGAACGAGAGGGCCTTCGGCCGTACCGAGCAGGAGATCCGCGACGGCATCCTGAACCTGTGGCGGGTCATGGCCGAGTGTGTGAGCCGGGGCATCAGCAAGGAAGGCATGCTGCCCGGCGGCCTGAAGGTCCGCCGCCGCGCCCACCAGCTTCACCGCCAGTTGTGCAGCGAGTCCCCCGAGAAGGACCCGCTCCAGACGATGGACTGGGTCTCGTTGTTCGCCCTTGCCGTCAACGAGGAGAACGCCGCCGGGGGCCGCATCGTGACCGCCCCGACGAACGGCGCGGCAGGCATCATCCCGGCAGTCCTGACGTACTACACGCGCTTCGTCCCCCAGGCGAACGACGAGGGCGTGGTCCGCTTCATGCTGACAGCGGCCGCGATCGGCGTCCTGTTCAAGGAGAACGCGTCTATTTCGGGTGCTGAGGTGGGCTGCCAGGGCGAGGTAGGCTCAGCCTGCTCCATGGCCGCGGCAGGCCTGACGGAGGTCCTGGGCGGGACCCCGGAACAGGTGGAGAACGCGGCGGAAATCGGCATCGAGCACAACCTGGGTCTGACGTGTGACCCGATCGGCGGCTTGGTCCAGATCCCGTGCATCGAACGGAACGCGGTGGCCAGCATCAAGGCCATCACCGCCGCCCGCATCGCCCTGCGCGGCGACGGCCGCCACTTCGTCAGCCTGGACAAGGCCATCAAGACGATGCGCGACACGGGCCGGGACATGCTCGACAAGTACAAGGAGACCTCACGCGGCGGCCTGGCCGTCAACGTCATCGAATGCTAAAAGCAAGGTCTTCACGGAGGGGCGCTACGCGCTAAGGGTTCAGGCAGCGTCCAGTGGGGGCGCAGCCCCCACACCCCGGCTGAGGGCGCGGTCCTCCCCATGGGAGCGCTTCGCGCATTGGGGCTCGGGCTGCGACAGTGGGGCTCTGCCCCACACCCCGGGCGAGGGAGAACCCTCGCGCTCCCCACGTGGCTGACGTCCTGCTATTGCGCCAGGGTGGATTCCCGGCTGAGCTAGGTGCCTCGGCGCCCATCCCAGCTCGTCTCTCGTCTGGGCGATGACCGAACTTCTCCGCTTCGTTGCCAATCCACAGCGCGTCCGCGTTCAGGCAGATCAGGTGCCGTTCCACCCGCCATCGTGACGACCACCGCATTCGTAGTCCAGGGCCGATTTGTCGGCAGGGCTGGACATAAGTGCGTCTTGCGGGCCTAGCCTTGGATGCAGCACGCCTCGAACGGACCCTGGAGTGAGCTGATGCTGGAGGAAGCGGAGAAGATCGGCCGCCGGGTCAAGCGCGCCCGACTGGACCTGGGGATCACCCAGGCCGACCTTGCAGCCTCGCTGAACCGGTCCCAGGGCTGGGTATCCAAGGTGGAAAACGGCCTCGTCGAGCTGGACAGCGTCGCCTTGCTGAACCATCTGGCCGCCGAGTTGCACGTCCATCCCAACAAGCTGATCGGCCGCCCCTACTCCAGCTCGCCAGCCGAGAACCAATGGCAGATCGCCGCCTCGGCGATCATGCGAGAGCTTCGCCGCTATGACCTCACGCCCGTCTTCGACGGGACGCCACGCGAATCCGGAGTGTTGTGGGGCGAGATGTCCCGTCTGCACCGGCTTCGGGACGCCGCCGCGAACGTGGCCATTCTGCGGTCTCTTCCAGACCTCATGCGCGAGGCCCGCGCCCTGGCGGAAGTCTCCTCCGACCACGAGCGCGAGGAAGCCTTCGCGCTGTACGCAGTGATGTGCAAGTTCGCCCACACCGCCGCTCATACCCTGGGCCACCCCGAACTCGTCGCGATGTCATGCGAGCGGGCAGCATGGGCAGCCCGTCACTCCGGCGACCCGGTCATGCCTGCCGTAGCAGACTGGATGCGAGTCTGGGACATGTGGGCCACGGCCGACTGGGATGACGCCATCGCCCTGACCGACAAGGCCCTGCGGGACCTCGAACCGGCCTACGACCGGGGCGACCGGCTGACCGTCCGAGCCTGGGGAAGCCTGCAACTGCGCGGAGCCATCTCCGCTGCGCGCGCGAGCGCACCGGAGGAAGCGATGGACCGTGTCGCGCTCGCCAAGGTGGCTGCCGACCGAGTCACTGCCGAAACGGGCCCGCGGGTCTACGACCGGCACTCGCTCACCTTCTCCAGCGGCAACGTCGCCATCCACGCCGTGTCCGTAGCGCTGGAGGCAGGCGATCAGGCCCGCGCCTTGGCACTAAACTCCAAGACTCACCCCAGCGTGGTTGCAGCCCTTCCGCACTCCCGGCAAGGACACCATCACATGGACCTTGCCCGAGCGTGGCTGTGGAATGGAAACCGGGACAAGGCCCTCCGCCAACTCAAGATCGCTGAGAAGCTCGCGCCCCAGCTCGTCCGCAATCACCCCATCGCGCGATCTACGTTGCGTTCCCTGGTCTACGCCGAGCGCGTGGCGACCCGGGAAGAACTTCGCCGCATGTCTGACCGCTTTCACCTGGACGGATGACCGGGGTATTCCTCTGATTCATATTCGGGGCCTGGCGGGAATTTACCGTCCTGGGCATGACACCCCCCGATGACCGAGCTGACCGTAAGGACAAAATCTCCCGGCGGCCCTGGCCGCAGCTCGGCGACCTGGCCGTTGACAGCGCCAAGAACAACCGCATCGGCGTCGTCGTCGGCCTGCCCGGAGAGCGTGGCTCCGAGTGGCTGACCTTCCATCTCCAGGCGCCCGGGGGCGGCGAAGAATGGTCGGCCGCCGCGGATGGCTCCACGCTCCGGCAGATCTCATCCCAGATCAGTCACGCCACCACGAAGGTCCAGCTGAACCACGACGCTGAGGCCGGCCACTGGACACTGGAGATTCAGCTCCGCTACGACGACGGCAGCATCCACGACGGCTTTCTCATCGTCGCCGAAAACCAGGCGGAGGAGCTGATCCGGCAGTTCAGTCGCAAGGAGCCGACGCGGTGACAGCGCCCTCCTCCATGAGCTGGACGTTGCCCGCCGACGCCGCCATCCTGCCCGTGACCCGCAAGAGGATCATCCAGCAGCTGGCCACCTGGGACTACCGCCTCGAACCGGTCATCGACGAGAACCTGCAACTGGTGGCCTCGGAATTGATGACCAACGCGCTCCAGCACGCTGGGGGCGGCGCCATCTCCGTCACTTTGTGGGCCGAGGACAACGAGGCGTATCTGGAAGTGCAGGACAACTCGCTCGACAAACCCTGCGTCAGCGTCTCAGCCGACGAGGACGAGCACGGGCGCGGCCTTTTCCTGGTCGAAAGCCTGTCCATCGAGTGGGGCACTGACCTGCTCATGGACGGCAAGCGGGTCTGGGCACGCATGCGCCTGCAACTGCCGAAGGCGCAGCCCTCCCTGTCCTTGAGAAAGCATCTGGCTGGCATCGTCTGCGCCGCCTCGGCCCCGACCGTGGGCCTGTCTCCTTCCCGCGCTCTGACCAGCGCCTGAGCCTCCGCGCTGGTCCGAGCTCCCTTCCACTCGCCGCAGACTCCACCTCACCCCGCATGGAGTGATCATGAGCATGCGAACTATCTCTGCCCACAGCCCGGTCGAACGGCTGAACCTCCTGCTCCGCGCTGTCGCACCTGACTACACCGGCTCACGCAACCTCGACGCCGAGACGGAGCGGCTCCTCATCTCCCCCGCCGAGCTGCGTCACCACCTCGACAGCCGTCTCCAGGGCCATGCCACGCAGGTCCGCGTCACCGGGTCACTGGACCGGCGGCTGGTATTCGTCCAGCAGCAGGGCGCCGCGTGGGTCGCCGCCGACCTGTCAGGTGAGCCACACCACAGCAGAGAGTGGCCCGCCTGGACGGATGGTCATGTCCATCTGCAGACACCTGACTCCTGGCTGTCGGCGATGCGCCTCGACGAATACGCCGTCCACCGGCTTGCTCGTCCGCGGACCCTGTTGGCCGCGCTGTATCACCCCGAGATCTTCCCGCTGCCCCGGTTTCCCTTGGCCATCAGCGACCTGGCCCGCGCTGCCCGCTCAACGCTGCTCGGCGAGGTCACGATGGCTGACATGCAGCTCGGCGTCACCCTTCCCGATCTGCTGCGCGCCATTGCCGATGACCCGCCCGACATTCTGGGGATCTCGGCCACCTTCGGCCAGCACGACCTGATGATCAAACTGTTGGAGGCCGTTTACGGCCTGCCCAACGCGCCCATGGTCATCGCTGGAGGGAGCCTGACCGTCCGCAACGAGGCGCTCCTGCTCGACCTCTACCCGAACCTGCTGATCGCCCGGGGAGCCGGAGAGACAACCATCACCGACCTGCTCGCCCACTGGCACGGCGATATCGGCCGGGAGCAGATCCACGGCATCGGCTACAACGGGGCAGCCCGAGGAACCGGAACCCTCGCCATCGGCCGGCGGCACACCCCCAAGCCAATCAGCCGCGCCCAGGACGACATCATCCCCGAGCTGGATCTCCTGCCCGCCACCTTCGACCACCACGGCGTGGCCCAACTCGAAGCCTCCCGCGGCTGCACCAACTTCTGCTCCTTCTGCCCGCGCGGTCACAAGGGTCAATGGTTCGGCGCCCAACCGGCCACCCTCCCGTGGGTCCTCGACCAGATGGGGCGCGTCTTCGACCGCTACCCCGGTATCTCCCGCACCATCTACCTGGTCGACGAAGAGTTCATCGGACGTGGCCCCGACTCCGTGACCCGGGCGCTGGAGATGGCCAGCACCCTGCACCGCGCCCGATTCCGCTGGGAGACGAGCTGCCGCATCGACCAGGTGGTCCGCCTGGACCGGGACCGCGCCTGGCACGAGGAACGCGCCATCATGTGGCGGGCCCTGGTCGAACGCGGCCTGCGCCGCTGTCTGTTCGGCGTGGAGTCGGGTGTGGATTCCGTCCTGGCCCGTTTCAACAAGGAGACCACCGGCGCCCAGAACGCCCTGGCCATCCGCACTCTGTCGGCTCTCGGCGTGCCCACCCGGTACACGTACATCACCTTCGACCAGCTCATGACCGTCGACGAACTGAAGGAAACGTACGCCTTCCAGGGCCGCACGGATCTGCTGCTGAAGCCGTCACCCCACCTGACTCCCGAGGAGATCGCCGAGGGCGTCCACGACCCCGAGTTCGTAGCCCGGCTTTCGGCCGGCAGGCCGTTCTACGGCGGCATCTCCTACATGCTGGTCTCCATGGAGTGCCTGATCGGCGCGGCCTACACCAGGCAGGCCCAGGCCGCGGGCCTGACCGGCGACATCCGGCCCTCCATGGGTCGTCAGGATGCCCGGTTCGCTGATCCCCGTATCGGCGTGTGCAGCGAATGGGCCCAGCTGTGGGTGGATCGCAACTTCGCGCTGGACTACACCCTCAAGTCGCTGGAGAAGATCCTCGACGGCATACCGCGCCAGGCCGTTCGGCAGGCCCGCGTGATCCTCAAGGACGCCGCGTACAGCGTGTTCGGGCGCATGATCCAAGCCATCGAAGACACCCCCGACGCTGAGAAACTGCGCGTAAACCTGCGCTACGCCCTGAACGACCACGCCGCCGCGCTCACCATCCGTATGGGCCTGGTGGTCGAGCAGGTCGCCAACGTCCTACCAAGGGACCAGGCCCTCCTCCTGGAACGTGAGCACACCCGCTGGGCGGACATCGACGAGTGGCGGCTGATCAACGCCGCAGACCCCTGTGGAACCTGACAGGAGGCAACATGGAACGTCGACACCTGCACGGGCTCGCCCGCGACGTCTCGGCCATCGGCGCCGGCTGCTGGACGATCGGCGGCCTGGCCAGCAACCGCGGTGTGCCCATCGGCTGGGCAGGGGTGGATCCAGAAGAGGCGTACGCGGCCCTCGTGCGCGCCTATGAGCTCGGCGTCACGTTGTACGACACCGCCGACGTGTACGGCATGGGTGCTTCCGAACGACTGGTCGGCAAGCTCCTGGCCCAGGTTGACCGCTCCGACCTCGTGATCTCCAGCAAGGTGGGCTACTTCGCTGGTACGGCCGCCCACCCCTACCAGGCGCGGCAGATCCTGCGCCAGTTCGAGACCACGTGCGACAACCTCGGTACCGACTACTTGGACATCTACTTCCTGCACAGCGCCGACTTCGGCCCTTCCGACCGGTATCTGATCGAGGCCGCCGAAATGCTGGAAGAGCTGCGGGAAGACGGCATGATCCGTGCCACCGGCATGCGAGCCCCGCACGAGTTCGCCGCCGAGTGGGCAGACGACGCAAGCCACCCCAAGGCGCGGGAGACGGCCCGTTTCCTTCGCCTGTTCGACCGTATTCAGCCCGACGTGGTCACCGTTCGCCACAACCTGATGAGCCCCACCTATTCCGCGCGCGAGACCGACATCTTCGCCTACGCCAAGCGGTACGGCATCGGCGTTCTCCTGAAACAGGTCCTCGGCCAAGGGCTTCTGCTGGGCACCTACAGCCCGGACGCCCTACCGGTGTTCCCTCCCGAAGACCACCGGCACGACGACCCTCGATTCACCTGGGAGTTCCTGCAAACCATCCACAACGCGCTGGCTCCGCTCGGGCGCCGCTTCGGCTACCGGCCCGCGGACCTGGCGCGCGTCGCCCTGCGATACGCCCTCCACTCCGATCCCCATGCTGTCGCTTTGGTCGGTTTCCGTAGCCCCAGCCAGATCACCGGAAGCATCGACGCTCTTCAAAGTCTCCTGAGTGCCGAGGACATTGACGAGATCAGGCACCTCACCGAGCCTCTTCGCGTCATGCTGGCGCAGCGCCCCTCCCCAGCCGTACACACCCGATAGGAGCAGATCATGGAGTACACCGAGGTCGAGCAGAAGTTCCGCCTCCTCACTCCGGTGGAGGACCTGAAGGCCACCCTCGCAGAGCGGGGCGCCCAGGCCGGGGAGTCCTCGCGGCAGGTCGACACCTACTTCAACGCGCCGCACAAGGACTTCCTCAACGGCGAGGTCATCTCCGAGTGGCTACGTATCCGGGAGGAGGCGGGAAACGCCTCACTCAACTTCAAGCGGTGGTACCCGCTGGAAGCGAAGATCAAGACGCACTGCGACGAGTACGAGAGCCGCATCTCCGACGCTGACGCCGTCCGGCACACCCTCCAATCCCTCGACTTCACCAAGCTGACAGTGGTGGACAAGACCCGGGAGGAGTGGCACCTGGACGGCATCGCGGTCGCCTTCGACGCCGTGGCCGACCTGGGCAACTTCGTCGAGTTCGAGTTCAAGGGCCATGCCGACAGCATCGAGCAAGCCACAGCCGCGATCACCACGTTCATCGCGAGCCTCGGCATCGAGCTCGGGGAGCGGATCCATGCGGGCTACCCGCACATGACGCTGGGACTTCACCCGGCCGTCTGAGCTCCTGCTCGCCAAAGAGCAGACGAGCGAGAGCACCAGTTCCAGGGCGACCTCCCCGCCACCCGCGATCGGGCCTACCGGATGGGTATTCCCATGCGCAGCGGTAGCAGGACCAGGAGACGACGAAGTGCCCGCTCCCCCAGCGAAGGAGAGCGGGCCAGATCACGGACTATGACGCAAGCGCTGCCTATCCGTGGATGCGTCAAAAGGCTCGCCGACCCGGCCGTTGAAGACTCGAACACAACTCCATGAGCGCCCATCCCGTTGGGCCTGCGCGAAGTCTCCAGGCCGTGACTCTCGACAGCTGTCTGGTGGCGATCAGCGCTGGCGTCGCATGGTCCAGAACAGCCAGTTGCTTTGGGCAGCGCAGGTGGCAACGTCCCAGCCCTGGCCGCCGAGTTCGGAGAGCACCGCGACCACCTCGTCGTAGCTGCCGGAGAGCACGCGCTCGTTTCCTCCCGGCAGGTTGACCCGGATGGCGTTCGTATCCCATAGCCACTCGACAACACCGAACTCGTACGTGAACATCGTTGCCCCACATCTGTCGGCCGCCACAGCAACCCAGGAAGCTAGCACGATCTTCGCAAGGGGCGATGGGCTGGTCATCGCGGGGCGTAGCCATCCAGGTCGTCACCTTGGATCGGCCACCAGCAGTCGTCGCAGTGCCGGTGATGATTGCAGGACGTGGGCGAACATCAGGTCCGCCGGGACCGTGGAGTCCGGGCCGGGTCGGTCGAGGTTTCGGTGGTGCCAGGTCGTGATCTGTTCGGCGAGGTCCGGTAGGCGTGGATCTGTGGGCGACCAGTCCAGGGCGTGGGAGATCGTCCGGTAGAGCTCGACGAATGCCGGATCGTCAAGGGCCGCGCTCTTGACGGCGACCCATTCGGGTACGGCTTGGGGTGTCTGGGCGGCGAGCATGATCCAGACGTCGCGTTCCAAGCGCACCAGACCCTCGCCGACGCCCAGGGCACGCTGGCGGTCGAGGATGCGCACGACGTCCTCTGGGAGGAACAGGCGGTCTCCGGCGGCCAGTTCGGAGATGCGCCTGCGGTGTTCGCGGAGCTGGTCCATCTTTTCGGCCAGGGAGTGGTCGATCTCGGTGACGGCCTCGGCGAAGTGGCCGGGGCCGGCGTGGAGGAGTTCGTCGATGCGGGCGAGCGGAACGCCGGCGTCGGCCAGGGTCTTGATCCGGATCAGGTCGACGACGGCCGCGGCGCCGTACCGGCGATATCCGGAGGCGTCCCGCTCCGGCTCGGGCAGCAGGCCGAGATGGTGATAGTGGCGGACGGCGCGTACCGTCACGCCGGTGTGTGCGGCGAGCCGGCCGATGGTGAGCATCTCTATATCTTCGCGTCGCACATCAGGTGGTCGATGGCGGTGTTGATGAGCTTCTCGATGGGGAGGGCGTTCTCGTTGGGGGCCCACAGGGTGGTGAGCAGGACCATTCCGCGGCGGCCGTCCTCGGTGAAGCCGCTGTGGGTGGTGTGGCCGGGGGTGTTGCCCGCGTGACCCCAATAGGGGCCGCAGGGGGATTGGAGCTGGGCGATGCCGAGGCCATAGCGTGCGCCGGGGAAGACGGGGTCCCATTCGGGGGCGGGGACGGTCTGCTTCATGGCGGCGAGTTCGGCCGGGTTGAGGAGTTCGCCGCCGAGCAGGGCCTGCCAGAACCGCACGAGGTCGGGCATCGTGGTGATGAGGTCGCCTGCGGCGCTGGCGGCGGTGAGGTTCCATTCGGTGGTCTCCACCGGCTCGGGGCTGTCGGGGAATTCGGTGTAGCCGATCGGGTGCGGGTCCGGGAGCTTGGGGTCGTCGCCCGGGGAGAAGGTGCGGTCGAGGCCGAGGGGGCGGAGGATCCGGTCCGTCACCTCCTGCGGTCGGGGGTTCCCGGTGACCTTCTCGATGATCATTCCGGTCAGCGTGTAGTTGGTGTTGGAGTAGCTCCAGCGGCGGTCGCCGGGTTCCGGGATCCAGTGGGGTTCGTGGCGCATGGCGAGGGCCACGAGGTCCTCGGCGGTGTAGGAGTCGTAGCGATGCTCGCGGAAGTCCGCCGCGGTCCAGATCGGGACGTCGAACATGTACTCGGGCAGGCCGCTGGTCTGCTGGAGCAGCCGCCTGACGGTGATCTTGGTGCCGTCGTTGCCGTTGCCGCGCACCACGCCCGGGAGCCAGTCCTCGACGGTGTCGTCGAGGGAGAGCCGGCCTTCGCCGACAAGCTGGAGCGCCACGGTGGCGGTGAAGGTCTTGCCCGTGCTGCCCATCCGGAAGAAGCTGTCGTGGGCGATGGGCCGACCGGAGGTCGTGCCGCGGTGGGCGGTCAGCAGTTCCCTGCCCGTGTGCGCCACGGCGAGCAGACCGGGGATGCCTTTGTCGTGGATGGCCTGAAGGTCGGCCTCAAGGACAGATCTGTCGTATGTGCTTGTCATGGATCCGATGCTCGACCCCTGACGCAGGGTCAGGGTCAAGCCCTCTGGAGCAGTTTCTCGGTATAGGCGGCCAGCCGGGCGGCGTCCGCCGGGTCGAGTGTCTTCAGCGACAGGTCGACCTCCCGCCCCCGGTCGAAGGCGGAAAGCGCCGCCGATGGGGGCCGGTCGATCCAGCCCACGATCGGCCGGACCGCGTCGGGGACGGGCCGGGCGAAGAGCCTGGCGAGCACTTTGAGTGCGCCTCTGACCAGGGGATTCTGGTGGCCGGTGCCGCTGCGGGTGAAGCCGGGGTGGTAGAGCACGGAGCGGGCCTTGCTGCCGGCGTTGCCGGCGAAGGCCACGCCCAGCAGGTCGTTGGCGCGGCCGGCCTGGAGCTGGGCGCGGATCTGACCGTAGCGGCGGGTCAGCTGCGGGTCCTCCCAGGCGATGCCGCCCGCCGTGTTGCCCACTCCGGCCACGTTGATGATCACTGGATCGGGGGCGGCGTCGAGCAGCGGGATCAGGCGGTGGCTGAGCAGGTAGCGGCTCAGGTAGTACAGGGCGAAGGTGAACTCCAGCCCCTCCGCGTTCTCCCGCCGCTTCGGGCTGACCCGGTTGGCGAACAGGGCGAGCGCGTCGATGGCGTCGTGGGAGTCGTGCAGGTGGGCGACGACCCGGTCCACCTCGGCGATCGAGGAGAGGTCGGCTTGGAGAAAGCGCAGGTCAGGGCTGGCGGCGTGGGCGAGTAGCGCCTTGCCCTTGGCCGGGTCGCTGCCGATCACGGTGACGCGGTCGCCGCGCGCGAGCCGTTCCAGAGCGGTCGCGCGGCCCATGCCGTCGGTGCCGCCACTGATGATCACGGTCTTGGGCACGGCGCTTCTCCTCCATAGGCTCGTTGTCAGCGAGACCCATCGTGCGGTGCGCACGCCGGAGGCCGGAAGAAGGCAGTTTGATGTCAGGTACGAACACGCGTGTCCCCTCCATCCAGGCTCACGAGCTTCCTCGGCCGGTGCCCCTGGCGGAACTTGACGAGTGCCCGGCCGGTGATGTGTTCCGGCGCATGGGCGACCGGTGGAGCCTGCTGCTGGTGGCGTTGCTCGGCAAGCGCCCGTATCGTTACAACGATTTGCACCGCTCGATCGAGGGCATCAGCCAGCGCATGCTGACCCGTACGCTGCGCGGGCTGGAGGCGGACGGGCTGGTGCATCGGGAGGTGTTCCCCACGGTGCCGCCCAGTGTCGAGTACAGCCTGACGCCGCTGGGCAGGACGCTGCTCGAACCGGTGTCCGCCCTCGCCGACTGGGCGGTGCGCCACGAGGCCGAGATCAACGCGTCGCGATCCAGATATGAGGGTTGAATTCCATGATGCGGGGTTTCTGATGATCTTCGCTGGGTGATCTTCCCTGGCGTGAAAACGACCATGGTGCTGCTCCTGGCAGCGGCGCTCATCGCGGTGGATCCCGGCCGGAGCGAGGCGGCGCTCGCCGCGCCCGCCGCGGGCTGCGGGTTCAGCGCGCGGCACCTGACTCTGGCGCCCGGTGAAACGTTCGCACTCGACTTCAGCTTCCGCAATCCGACGGCGAGCGATCCCGACACCACGTTCACCGCGGTGATGCTGGAGAACGACTTCTACGGCCCCCGCCACACCTACCTCGTCAGGAACGTGGGCGGCGGCACCGGGGTCAACGTGAACACGCACCTCACGACCGGCGCGGCGCCCATCGGAACCGACGACGTCACCATCCAGGTCACCTCGTCGCACACGGGCGCGACCATCCTGGCCACGTGCACGACGAGGCTCACCGTCAGCGGCGACACCGACCTCGACGGGATTCTCGACGAATGGGAGACCTCGGGCATCGACGGGAACGGCGACGGCGTCACCGACCTCACGCTGACCGGCGCCAACCGCCGCCGCAAGGACATCTACCTGGAGCTCGACCACATGCGGCAGCACGACCTGCTGCCCGCGGCCGGCCAGGACGTCGTGGCCGCGTTCGCCGCCGCCCCGGTGGTCAACCCGGACGGCAGCACCGGGATCACCCTGCACATCGACCAGGACGAGGAACTCGCCCACGAGGACGACGTGACCACGTGGACGGAGTTCGACACGATCAAGGCCGGCGCGTTCGGCACGGTCGCCGAGCGGGCCAGGCCCGAGGTCATCGAGGCCAAACGCAGGGTCTACCACTACGTGATGTTCGGGCACGAGCGCGACGGCGACACCTCGTCGGGACGGGCCGAGATCCACGGAAACGACGTTCTGGTGACGCTCGGCGGCGCGCCCTGGGGCATGAACGCCGCGGGCCACCACGTCGGCACCGTCCGGGAGCAGGCGGGCACGCTCATGCACGAGTTCGGCCACAACCTGGGCCTGCGTCACGGCGGCGCCGACGACACCAACTGCAAGCCGAACTACATCAGCGTCATGGGCTACTCCTTCCAGACCACGCTGATCCCGCAGGTGGCGGGGCCGAACCGGCTGGACTACTCCCGCGGGGCGCTGACCGAGCTGAAGGAGAACTCGCTGCTGGAGTCCGACGGCGTCGGCGCCGGCGGGACCGACTTCACGTTCTGGAGCGCGGACGGCGGCGCCGGCGGCCTGAGCAGCGCGCAGGCCAACGGCTGGCTCGACTGGAACGAGAACAACAGCCAGGACGCCGCGCGGGTCCCCGTCGACATCAACAATCTCGGCTTCGACGACTGCCGCGCCAGCCCCGGCCAGACGCTGACCGGGCACGACGACTGGGCCAACCTCGACTACAACTTCCGCGACGACCCCGACTACGCCGACGGCGCGCACTCGCCGACGCCGCCGGAGATCACCGGTGAGGTCGCGGCGGAGATCCGCGAACGCGTCGAGCAGGCGCTGGCTCCGAAGGCCGAGGCCGGGGGACCGTACACCGGAGTGGAGAACGCGCCGGTGGCCTTCACCGGCGGTGCGACGGGGACGGGCACGCTCACCTATGCCTGGGACTTCGGCGACGGGACCACGGGCACGGGCGCGCAGGCCACGCACGTCTACGGCGACGACGGCACGTTCACGGTCACGCTGACCGTCACCGACCAGGGCGGACGCACGGGCAAGGACACGGCCGCGGTCACCGTCGCCAACCTCGCGCCGGCCGTCGCCATCGAGGGGCCGGGCACGCGCGTCGCCCGCGCCGGGGTCGCGGCGGAGTGGGCCGCGCGCGGCACCGACCCCGGCAGCGACGACCTGACCGTCACCTGGACCTGGGGCGATGGGCAGAGCACGAGCACCGCGTACCTGATCGATCCGCCGGGCGCCGACCCCGACCCCAGCCCCGACGTGCGGCCGCGCGACGTGCGCGACGTCGCCCGCCACACCTGGACCAGGCCTTGTGTGTACGGCGTGCGCGTGACGGCGGCCGACGACGACGGCGGTCGGGCAGCGGACGAGGCGACGCTGGTCGTCACCGGCGACGGCGGCGGGCCGAGGCTGCTGGCCTTCTGGGCGCTGCGCATGCGTCCCGGCGGAGCGCCCGTGGGTTGCCTGCTGCGCACAGTGGAGCACATGAGCAGGGTGTTCTCCGAGGTCGTGGACGTCTCGACCAGGGATCGGGCGTTCACCGCGCTGACGCCGAGGGGTATCGACCCGCGTCGTCAGCTCGACGCCCAGTTGCTGACGGCCTGGCTGAACTTCGCCGACGGCGCCCACACGCTGGACGAACTCGTGGACGGCGACGGCGACCAGGTCCCGGACACCTCGTTCGCCACGGCCATGGCCAGGGCGGAGGCCGTGCGCCTGGATCCCGCCGCCACGCCCGCGGCGATCGCGTTCCAGGTGAGCGTGCTCAACGGCGTCAACGTTTAGCGGGCCGGGTGGTGCCCCCGCCCTTCAGCGCGGGGCGGGGGCATCGCGGACGGCTACTCGACGCGCACGATCTGCCAGCGCGGCGGGGTGCCGGTGGACATCGCGTCCGAGCAGCTGCAGTTGCCGCAACCAGGGGTCATCGCGTTCTCCTCGCCATGTCGGGGAAGGGATGACGTACCCCTCACGACCGGCCCT
This sequence comes from Nonomuraea sp. NPDC059007, assembly GCF_042740555.1. NCBI lineage: Bacteria > Bacillati > Actinomycetota > Actinomycetes > Streptosporangiales > Streptosporangiaceae > Nonomuraea > Nonomuraea sp. NPDC059007. Next base: position 262,580 of record NZ_JBHYJD010000012.1, read on the forward strand.
CACGCTGACCCCCCGGCCAGACTTGCCAGTCACCCGGCGGTGTAGCCATCGGCGAACTCCTCCGACGGCGCGACGTTGGTGATCACGTCGACCAGGACGCCGTTGGGGTCGGCGACGATGAAGTGGCGCTGGCCGAAGTCCTCGGTCCTGATCTCCAGCTCGGGCTTCAGTCCTTCCGTGAGCACGAGGCGCTCCCACTCGGCGTCCACGTCGTCCACCTCGACGTTGAGCAGGATGCCCTGGGCAGGCTTACGGTACGCGGCGGGCACCGTGGGGTGCTCGTAGTCCAGCAGGGCCAGCTCGTGGGCGCCCCGGCGCAGGCTGACGTACCAATCGGCCTCAAAGGTGATCTCGAACCCGAACAGGCGCACGTAGAAGTCACGCGACTCGGCCAGCCGGGAGCTGCCGATGACCGGGTAGAAGCTGCTGACGTTCATGAGGGATTCCTTTCGCATACCATCGGTATGTGAAGTAAACTAGCTCGCATACCGTCGGTATGTCAACTGGAGGTCGATGTGAGCACCCGGGCCGAGCAACGTGAGCAAACGCGCACGACGCTGCTGCGCGAGAGCAGGAGGTTGTTCGCCGGTCAGGGGTACGCCGCGGTCGGGCTGGCCGAGATCGTCGCCGCCGCCGGGGTGACCAAGGGCGCCCTCTACCACCACTTCGCCGGCAAGGCCGAGCTGTTCCGCGCCGTGCTCGACCAGGTGCAGCAGGAGGTGGCCGCGCGGGTCGTCGCAGCGGCCGACGCCGAGAAGGAGCCCTGGGACCAGCTGGTGGCGGGCTGCCAGGCTTTCCTGACGGCCAGCACCGATCCTCTGCTGCAGCGCATCATGCTGGTGGACGGCCCCGCCGTACTCGGATGGGCGCAGTGGCGGCAGCTCGACACGGACAACTCCGCGCGCCACCTGGGCGAGGCGCTCACCGGGCTGGTCGAGCTGGGCGTCATCGCGCGCCAGCCGGTCGAGCCGCTGACCCACCTGCTGTCCGGCGCGATGAACGAGGCGGCGCTCTGGCTGGCCGCGGCGGGCGGGCCGCACGACCTGGCCGACACCCAGGCCGCGCTGGCCCGGTTACTGGACTCGCTGCGCGCCTGAGCGAACAACTCGCTGCGCGCCCAAGCGAACGATTCAACGCGCGCCCAAGCGAACGTTTCAACGCGCGCCCAAGCGAACGTTTTGATGCGCGGCTGAGCGAACGTTTCGATGCGCGGCTAGCGGCGTACGTGCAGGCGGACCACGGCGCCGCGGTCGTCCTCGCAGACCTCGCGGCGGATGCGGCCGATGATCTCGCGGTCCAGCTTGTTCACGATCGTGCCCACGTCGGCCGCGGCGGGGCAGGCCAGGTGGACGTTGAGCCGGTCGGCGTCGCCCACGACGCGGACGGCCGCGCCGGTCAGGCCCTCGACGTCCTTCAGGCCCACGCACAACATCGCGGTGCCCGTCCCGCTGCGCGCGCCCCTGCGGCCCCAGCCCAGACCGAGCAGGAACCATCGCAGCGAGAGCAGGGCGAGCACGAGCAGGGTCAGCGCCAGCAGCCAGAGCATCCACGGCTGCGCGGCGATGGACTCGGCGGCGTTGTCGGGCAGGACCTTCGCGCGCGGGGCCAGGCCGGGCAGCAGGTTCTGGCCGCGCAGGTATGCGTAGGCGCCGGCGGCGAGCAGGATCGTGCCGACGACGGCCAGGCCGATCCGGTTGCCAGAGTACTGGCGCATCACAGCCCCCTGGTGCGCAGCCGTACCACGACCTCGCCCGCGCAGATCGCGCCGAGGCCGGCCAGCCGATCGCCCACCGCGGTGCCGACCTGCCTGAGCATCGCGCCCGAGCTCTCCGATCCCGTGGTCACGGTCACCTCGATCGCGCGTTTGCGCAGCCGGACGCGGGCGCGGGCGACGCCGTCGACGTTCTGGGCGACCGCGCGCAGCGTGCGGCGCAGCCCGGAACGGGTGATGCCGATGACGATCAGCGGGTCGGCGGTCTCGACCGGGACCAGCCGTGAACGTCCCGGCACGATCGCCAGCGCCAGCAGCCCCGCGCCGCCGATCACCGGCACGAGCGCCGCGAAGGAGATCTCCCACCACGTGGTACGGCCGGCCACGGCGAGCACCCGGTCCAGCGGAATCCATCCCAGCGGCGTCCCCATCAGCGCCGCGACCAGCTCGGCGGCGGTCAGGCCGAGCCCGGCGGCAAGTGCCAGCGCGAGCGTCACGCCGGCGGGTGTGCGGGCGGGCTTGAGCGCCCGGGTGAACCTTTTGCGCGGAGTCTCCGGCTGGGCGAGGGAAGCTGCGCCCGGCAGCCGCTGCTGGAGCGTGGTCATCACATCGACCATGGGTACACGCCTCATAGCCGCCCGTCGCCCTCCCCGCCGCCGGTTTGCCGGATCATTACGGGACTTCCGAAGAATGCGAATCATGCTCATGTCCGGTTACGCTGCAGCCATGGACGACCGTCAGCGCTACGACCGCGCCACCGCCGCGCTCGAACCACCGTTCGCGATCCTCGACCTGGCCGCCCTGCGCGCCAACGCCGCGGATCTGGTACGGCGGGCCGCCGGCAAGCCCATCAGGGTGGCCAGCAAGTCGGTGCGATCGCGACCGGTGCTCGAACGCATCCTGGCGATGGACGGCTTCCAGGGCATCATGGCCTTCACCCTGCCCGAGGCGTTGTGGCTGGTGAGCCAGGGTTTCACGGACATCCTCGTGGCCTATCCGACCGCCGACAGGCAGGCGCTGGCCCGCCTGGCGGCAGACGCCGCGGCCGCCCGCGAGATCGTGCTGACCGTGGATTCCGTCGGTCACCTGGACCTCGTCGAGGACGCGGTGGCCGGGGTGCCGTCCCGGCACGAGATCCGGTTGTGCATCGACATCGACGCCGCGTTCATCGCCCTGAGCGGGAAGTTCCGGGCCGGAGCGCTGCGTTCCACGATCCGCGAGCCCGAGCAGGCCGCCGAACTCGCCGCCGCCATCGCCAAACGCCCCGGCCTCAGGCTGAGCGGCCTCATGGCCTACGAGGCCCAGATCGCCGGGGTGGGCGACGACCCGCCGGGGAACGCCGCCTACACCCGTCTCGTCCGCCTCATGCAGAGCCGTTCGGCCCGCGAGCTGATCATCCGGCGGGGCCGTATCGTCAACGCGGTCCGCCGGGTCGCCGACCTCGACTTCGTCAACGGCGGCGGCACCGGCAGCGTCGAACGCACCGTCCGCGAGAAGGCCGTCACCGAGGTGGCGGCCGGGTCCGGGTTCTTCCATCCGCGGCTGTTCGACTTCTACCGGGGCGTCAGCGGCCGTCCCGCCGCGCTGTTCGCCCTGCCGGTGGTGCGCCGGCCGGCCCCCGACATCGTGACCGTACTGGGCGGCGGCTACCCCGCCTCGGGAGCGGCGGGGCCCAGCCGCCTGCCCCAGCCCTACTTCCCCGCGGGGCTGCGGTACGCGGCCGACGAGGGCGCGGGCGAGGTCCAGACCCCGCTGCTCGGCCAGGCCGCCCAGGACCTGAGGGTCGGCGACCGCGTGTGGTTCCGCCACGCCAAGGCGGGCGAGCTGTGCGAACGTTTCGACACCCTGCACCTGATCGACGGCGACGAGCTCGTCGACCAGGTCCCCACCTACCGCGGCGAGGGCCGCACCTTCCTCTAGTACGGCACGTAGAACGTGAGCAGGTCCGCCGTCAGCGGCGGGAACAGGGCCCGGAACAGCTCTCCCCGCCTCGTGTAGACGTCGGGCCTGACGCGGGTCAGCCCGGCCATCCCCTGCGCCCCGAACACCAGGGCGGGCAGGTAGTCCGGCGCCACCGCCGCGCCCGTCGGGCCGGGCCCCTGCTTCTGGCCACCGGCCGTGACCTGGCCGAGGCCGTCGGCGGTGACCGGAATCCGGTAGTGCGCCCCGAAGGTCGTGATCACCAGATCCGGCTCCGCGTAGTCCACCCCGGATTCGGTGAGGCGCTGCCAGAGCAGCGGCCGCAGCCGGTCGAGCAGCGCCGCGGCGTCCGGGATCCGGACGTAGTACTGCTCCGGCTCCTCGCGTGGCTCGTCCTTCACGAACTCCTGCCAGGCGGTTGCGGTGACCGTACCGGCTCGGTGGACGACCTGCAGCTCGCTGCCCGGCGCGAGCGCGGCGACGCCGCGCAGCAGGTCACGCGCGGCCGCCTCGTCGGAGGCGGCGGGCTCGGCGAGCAGGATCTCGCCGTCCGGCGGCGAGACCCGGCCCGAGGCGACGACCGCGCCGTCCCGTTCCAGCACCCAGGTGCTGCTGCCGTCGTGGGCCAGCAGCCAGCGCGAGCACGCCGCGGAGTGCGGCATGGCCACGTCGAACCGGCTCTGCGTCACGTCCTGCAGCGCCCGCAGCGCGGACAGGTCGGACGGCTCGGCCCGGCGGAGCGTGGGCGCCTCGTCCCCGTGCGGCAGGCGGCGCACGCTCAGCGCCGGAGGAATGTCGATGGCGTACTCGTAGCCGAACAGCCGGTAGAAGTACGGGATCCCGATCATCGTCTGGATGACGTGCCCACGCGCCGCGGAACGTTCGTGCGCCCACGTCATGAGGGCCCGTACCAGCCCACGCCCCTCGTACGCGCGGTCGGTGGCGACCAGCTCGACCTGTCCGGCGGGCAGCCGCACCCCGCCGATGCGAACGTTCTCATCGAGCAGCGTGGCGGTCGAGACGACCCGGTCCCCGTCGACGACCACGGCACAGGATTCCCATCCGGCCTCCGGATCCTCCACGACCAGCCGGTGGTCCACGGCGTCGACCGGTTCGCCGCGTTCGGCGAGCAGGGCGCTGATCTGGTCGAGGTCCGCGGGCCGCGCCTGGCGTAGTTCCAGGCCACCGGGCAGCGAGACGGGATTGTTCGTGCTCACGGCCGCGACTATGACACCGCCCGGCGCCGTGCGTCCATCGAGTTTCCGCTACTCCGAGCGTGCGCACACCGGGCACGCGGCCTGCACCAGAGCGCGGCGTTCCTCGTCCACCGCGACCACTTCGCCACTTCCCAGGCAGCACCGGCACAGGCGGAGCAACGCCGTGTCCGGATCGTCCCACCCTGGGCTGTTGCAGCGGTGACAGGCCAGCGGGATGCCGCCGACCCACTGCACCCGGCTCCCCCGGCACTGGGGGCACGTGGGCTGACTGTTCATCCCGCCTCTCCCTCTCCGATTGAAGGTATCCTGGGGCGTACGCCACCGTTTTCCCGGCAAAGTTTCAACCGAAGGTTCAACGATACCGTTGAAGCCATGGACATCAAGGACATAGCCCGTCCCCTCGACAGCGCGGCCATCTCCACCTTCCTCCAGTCTCTGCCCACCCGGCCCCTGCTCCTCGGCCTGGGCGAGGCCACCCATCGTGTGGACGCGCTGCCGGAACTGCGCAACGAGATCTTCCGGCACCTGGTCGAACATGAGGGTTACCGATCGATCGCGCTCGAAAGCGACTGTCTCATGGGCATGATCGTGGACGACTACGTAACGAAGGGAACCGGCACCCTCGACGAGGCCATGGAGCGGGGCTTCAGTCACGGCTTCGGCGCCTTCCCCGGCAACCGCGAACTCGTGCGATGGATGCGGGCGTACAACGAGGAGCATGAGGAAAAGATCCGGTTCTTCGGCTTCGACGGCCCGCTGGAGTACTGGGCGGCGAGCCCGCGGCAGGCGCTCACCGCACTCTACGACCTCCTCGACGATCCGCTCCCCTGCACCAGGGAGACGCTCGACACGCTGCTCGGCCAGGACGACCGGTGGTCGAACGAGGACTCGGCCATGGATCCGTCCCAGTCGATCGGCCAGTCCGCCGAGGCGCAGCGGCTGCGGCTGATCGCCGACGACCTGGTGGCGCTGCTCGACACGCAGGCGCCGGGGCTGGGCGTGGCGGAGAGGGAGATGGCGGCACTGTACGGGCGTACCGCCACCGGACTGCTGCGTTACCACTACTGGATGGCCGACGCGTCCCCGGCGCGGTGGAGCCGGCTGTCGAGCCTGCGGGACGTGATGATGGCCGCCAACCTGCGCGCGATCGCCGAACTCGGTCCGGCCCTGATCTTCGGCCACAACCTCCACCTGCAGCGCAACAAGGCCGCCATGAGCTTCGGCGACCAGACGCTGGAGTGGTTCGGCGCGGGGGCGATCGCCGAGACGCACCTGGGCGACCGCTACACCTTCCTGGCCACGGCCCTCGGCACCATCGACACCGAGGTCCCGCCCCCGGACACCGTGGAGGGCATCCTGTCCGCGCTCCCCTGGGACCGCACCCTCGTCGACGCCCGCCCCCTGGCCGAGGCTCTCACCCGGCCGACCCCGCGCAACTCGCACGACTTCGCCTACTTCCCGCTGGACCCGGCCCACCTCGGGCTGATCGACGGCATCGTCTTCCTCAGCGAGGTCGCCCACCGCGCCGAGAAATCGTGATCGGCTCCGCGGCGCCAGGGCGGACCGGGACCGGCTCGCCCGCGACCGGCCGTCGGCCCAGGTCCCGTACCGGCCTGATCAGCAGCAACGCGGCCACCACACCGACGGTCACCATCGCCGAGCCCAGCAGGAAGGTACGCGGCTCGACCAGCAACGCGGCCGGTCCGGCCAGCGCCTGGCCGACCGCCATCCCCGCGACCGACCCGGCCACCTGGTAGGCCGAGACCCGGTTGAGAACATCGGGCGCCACCTGCGTCTGCACGCTGGTCGTCCACATCACCGACCAGAACGCCAGCGCGATCCCCCCGAGTACGTGCCCGGCCATCAGCACCGGCAGCGGCGGCCCGAGGGCGACCGTCAACGGCACCGCCACATACCCCGACAACGCCACCGCCCCCGCCGCCAGCGGCCGCCCCGGCCGGAGCCGGATCGCGACCAGCCCGCCGGCCACCGTGCCCAAGCCGAGCGCCGCCATCACCCAGCCGTAGTCGGCCCCGATGACCTGCGACGACAGCGGCACCGACGGCCCGATCACCAGAACCCCCCAGAAAACCCAGACCAGGATGACCGACCACATCCAGCTCCTGGCCTTGAACTCATGCCACCCTCGGCGCAGATCGCTCAGCACGTCCGAGGGCTCCGGCTTGGGTACGGCCACGCGGACCAGCAGCAGGAGCACCGCGCTGACCAGGAAAGTTCCCGCGTCCAAGGCGTAGACGAAGACCGGACCGGCCGCCAGCACCAGGATCCCGGCCAGCGCCGGTCCGGCCAGGTGGGTGATCGCTTCGGCGATCTTCAGGGTGGCGTTGGCCCGCTGCGGATCCCGGGAGACGAGCGGCACCATCCCGTTCACCGAAGGCTCGAACATCCCGGCCCCGATGCCGGACAAGAACGCCATCGCCAGCAACAGGGCGTACGGCGGGGCGCCGTCGAGAAAGGCGATCGCCACCGCGCCCTGGCTGAACACACGCAACACGTCCGCGCCGATCATCACGGTCCTGGCGCCGAACCGGTCGGCGAGGACGCCGCCGAAGAGCATGACCAGGACCGCGGAAGCTGTCCAGACGGCCAGCACATAGCCGACACCGGCGATGCCGTACACCTGACCGATCGCGAGGGCTGCGGCTACGGGCATCATGGCGTCACCGAGCAACGATATCGTCCGGGCGCCGAAGTAGAGGGTGAAACTCTTCATCCACATAAGCAACAAGTCTGGATATTTCCAGATCAGACCACCGGTGTCGCAGATGACATCATTAGGTACATTTGCGTCATGCCCTCAGCGCCACCCGCGCCCCCGCTCACTACGCCACCCGCGCCCGCACTCCCTTCGCGACCCGAGCCCGCACTCCCAGAGCCACCCGCACTCTCACATCCAGGGGCACCCCCGGCGGCGCCGTCAACGCGGCCCCCGATCACGCTCCCGGTGTGTCCTCCGGCGCCGCCCCCGCCCAACCCGCACCGCGTCGTCGCACTGGTCGGTGAGAACCAGGAGCTCTACCCGGTCACCTCGGCGTCGGCGGTCTTCGGCTACCAGGGGCAGGAGATCCCGCAGCACTACAGCTTCCGCCTCTGCGCCGAACGCCCCGGCCCGCTCACCACCACCCTCGGCAGCCCCATCCACGTCGAACACGGCCTCGACGCCCTCGACACCGCCGACACCGTCATCATCGCCAGCTGGACGGTCTCGCCGACGCCCGCCGTACTCGATGCCGTCGCCGGAGTCCACGCCAGAGGCGGCCGGATCGTCGCGGTCTGCGCAGGTATCTACATCCCCGCCGCCCTCGGCCTGCTCGACGGCCGCCGCGCCTCGGTCCACTGGGAACTCAGCGCCGACCTGGCCGCGCGCCACCCCCGCATCGTCCCCGACGACACCGTCATCTACGTGGACCACGGCGACGTCGCCAGCGCCGGAGCCTCGGCCGCCACCCTCGACCTCTGCCTCCACCAGGTACTCCAGGAGCACGGCGCCTCCCACGCCATGCGCATCGGCCGCCAGCTCGCCGCCGGACCACGCCGCGAGGGCTGCCAGCGCCAGTACCCTCCCCTCCCGACGACCGGCCCCATGCCCGACTCCCTGGCAGGCCTGCTGGAATGGCTCCTGGCCAACCTGTCCAACCCCATCACCGTCGAGGACATGGCCGCCTTCTCCGGCGTCTCCCCCCGCACCCTGACCCGCCAGTTCGCCGACCAACTCGGCGTCCCACCGGCCCGCTGGCTGCTGGAACGCCGCCTCGCCACCACCCGCGCACTGCTGGAAGACACCGACCTCCCGGTCGAAACCATCGCCACCCGCGTCGGCCTCTCCTCAGCGGTCAACCTGCGCCGCCGCTTCCACACCGCCCTCAACACCACCCCAGCCGCCTACCGCCGCTCCTTCCGCTGACATAGCGCGGGTACGGCGGGGCGCGGCCCGTACCTCATGGAAGGTCGATCAGAGTGTCATCCAGGTAGAACGACGCCAGTCGTCGCACACCACTGGCGCGGACACCGGACCGCTCGTGAGCAGGTTCTCCGCGTATACCGCCACTGAGCTGGTCATGGTCGGCCCGGCGTCCGCGGCGGCGGGCTTTACACGGACGCCTACTGTCGAAGGTCCTGTCGAAGGTCGGCCGTCTCGGGACCGGCCGGGACGGCGGAGATTCGCGGCCATGCCCAGACGGAGCGCAGGATGAAGCCCAGGAGCAGCACCTCGATTCCGATGGAAAGGCCGTAGAAGGAGGCCCAGTCCCAGGACTCCCCTGCCGCGTTGAACACCGAGTAAGGGATGTAGAGCGATGCCACGACGAGGTTCGTGGCGCGGTTCACCCGGGCGGGCAGCGTCATGGAGAGCATCACCATCACGGCCGGGATCGCCACGGACGCGAGCATCACGGTCAGCAACGTCGGGCTGATGTCGAACTCGAAGACGACGCCGGCCCGGATGTTGTCGACGGTGCCGGGCTTGTAGAGGTGGAAGTAGTCGACGTAGATGTAGAGGAACATGAAGCTGGTCCATGCGGCGGCGAGCTTGACCTGCACGGGGACCGGCGGGTTGTCGAGCAGGTTCGGGCTTCTCGTCTGAATGTTCATCGGTTCTTCTTTCGAGAGGAGCGATCCGTCCGCCGGAGTGGCGGCAGGTTGAGGCGTTCTCGTCGGGTTCCCGGCGCCAAGCGCCTTGGCGATCTGTACGGCGAAGGAGCCCACGCGGCCCAGAGGTGTCCGTGACCAGCACCGTCTGGCCCGGTCGAACGTTCGCGATCTTGCGCATGCCCGCAACGCCGCCATGGCCGAGGTGGGCACCGCCGGCGCGGCCGGCGGAGCCTGAACGCCGAGCGCACCACGTACGGCTCACCGGTCATGACGAAGCCGGCGCCAGGATGTTCCGAGTCCGCGCCCACCTGGACGACCGCATCGCCTCGACCGGGCAGCGGTAGCCCGGCCTCGGACGACTCGAGCGCTGAGGGCGGCCCGCATCGTCGTCGCCCCGGCCGGACTCGCCCCCGGCACCAGGCATGCTCCGGCATGCGATCGCTGCTCGATTCCCACGGAAACCTCCTCGCGTCCGAACTGCTACTCGCTGGTTCGTACATCGTACTTAGTACGGTGTACGATGGCTGTACGCTGAACGATTGTCAAGCGGTTCGAGGGAGCGAGGAGACCCGTTGTCCGCAAGGGAACGACGCCAGACCGCGTCAGATGCGGGGCTGAGCAAGGAGCGGGTGGTGGTCGAGGCGATCCGGTTCGCCGACCGCGAGGGGGTCGGCGAGCTGAGCATGCGCCAGCTGGCTCGCGCGCTCGGCGCGGGCGCGATGTCGCTCTACTACTACGTGGCGAGCAAGGAGGACTTGCTGGACGCCATGATCGACGTCGTGTTCGAGGAGATCGAGCTCCCACCCGAAGAGACCGACTGGCAGTCGGCGATGCGACGTCGGGCGGTATCCGCCCGCCAGGTTCTCGCCCGCCACCCATGGGCGATCGGCCTGATGGAGTCGCGGACATCGCCGGGGCCCGCGAGCCTCCGCCACCGCGAAGCGGTCACCGCCTGCCTGCGGCGTGCCGGCTTCCCGGTCTTGATGGCGACGCACGCCAACTGGCTGCTCGACAGCTATGTATACGGTTTCGCCCTGCAGGAAGCCAGCCTGCCGTTCGACACCGCCGATGAGTTCGCGGACGTGACCGAGGACGTCTTCCTGCCCCAGATTCCTCCTGACGAGTTCCCCTACCTCAACGAGTCCGCCGCGGTGCTCGCCGCTGCCGGCTACGACCCGGCGGAGGAGTTCACCTTCGGCCTCGACCTCGTCCTGGCCGCCCTCGAACCCCTGAGAGTGCCTACGTGAATTTTGTGGTCGTGCTGGGATGGCGCGGTGACTGAGCACCCGCCACCACGACCGGCCTGGCCGCAGACGTGCTGGGCCTGGTCATCGCGGTCGTCGTGCTCGCGGCCTCAGCCCACGAGAACACGGTCGTCGCCCATGGCGCCGACCTGGGGATCGCCGAACGCAGCCCAAACCGACGGGTCGTCGAGCAGACCGGCGCCTCTACTGGCGCGGGAGCTGGATGCCGGCCGCGCGTAGGTTGGCTTCGACCAGCGCGTTGAGCCGCGCGAGAGCCGGTTCCTGGTCTTCGCGGTGATGGTTGACCAGGCCGTACCGGGAGGCGGCGTCAGGCTGGTTCTGAAATCCGTCCGGCATCGTCAGCAGCGCGCGGTCGGCCAGCAGCTTGTCGGCCAGCGCGGACGCCAGCTCCTCGATCCGCGGGTCGTCAGGTTCCCAAGACCTGGCGTCCAGGCCACGCTTGGTCAGCTCGACGAACTCGGGATCGTCGAGCCGTTGTTCGAGCTGCTGCAGAAAGCTGGTGAAGACCCCCGGCACCAGCGCGCGGGCCAGCACCAGGGCCTCCCGTTGCGCAGCCACATATTCGGCACCGAACCCAAGCTCGACAAGCCTGTCCAAGACCGCACAGGCCCGATCCGGCAGCAGAACCCGGTCTCCATGAGCGAGACGGTGCAGCGTGTCACGCCGCGCGATCAGGTCCTCGATACGCTCGGTGAGCCGGCGATGCACGTCATCCAAGGCGGTGGCGAACCGTTCGGAGTCAGCGTCGAGCAGGTCACCGATCTCAGCCAGCGGCACTCCGGCCTCAGCCAGCGTCCGAACCTGAACCAGCCGCAGCAAATCCGCCGACCGATACCGCCGATACCCAGAACTGTCACGCTCCGGCTCGGTGACCAGGCCAAGCCGGTGATAGTGCCGCACGGTCTTGATCGTGACCCCGACGAACGCCGCCGTCTGACCGATCGTCAGCCCATCCACCATCGCCTCAGCACACCTCCAGACCACGAACGGCCACAGTCCCCCTCACTCATCACAGGGGCGAGGATAGCCCGCAGCCGTTCCATCTGAACCGGCACGTTGGCGCTCGGCTCCGCATCGCGATGGGCCTCTGGCAGGCTGATCGGGTGACAGCGAGTGCATCGGATCCAGGTGACCGGTTCCGAGACCGGCGCGAACGGAAGTACGGGTACGACTTCATCGACGAGGTGCTGGTGCGCTGTCCTCGGTGCGACGGGTGTGCTGTCGTCTTGGCACATCCGGGGATCACTAAGGACAGCGAGACGGCTGCATACGGCAGACGCTTGCGCTGCAGGGAGTGTGGTTACGTCAAGGACGAGGCGTTTGGCTTCGCTCTCGTCGGCGGCCCCGTCGATCCCTTCTTCCAGCGGCCGGTGTGGTTGCAGGCGAGTTGCTGCGGACACGTGCTGTGGGCCTACAACATCCGTCATCTCGACCTGTTGGAGGCCTTTGTGGCTGCGAAGCTGCGCGAACGTGGAGATCGTGTGGCTCGGGCTCCGGCGGTCACGTCCACGGACGTGGTGTATGAATCGATCTTCGCGTGATCCTGTTTCTGCAGGTTAAGCGGTAAGTGTCCGCGGGAGCGGGTTCTGGGCCGGTGTGTCGCCGGTGATGAGCCGGATGCGGGCTTTGGCCAGAACGTCCAGGCCCATGTAGCGGCGGGCTTCGGTCCATTCGTCGGTCTGCTCGGCCGGCACCGCGCCGACCAGGCGGATGATCGAGGGCCGGTCGGGGAAGATGCCGACGACGTCGGTGCGGCGGCGGATCTCCTTGTTCAGCCTTTCGTGGGGATTGTTGGACCAGATCTGGCGCCAGGTCTCGCGGGGGAAGGCGGCGAAGGCGAGCAGGTCCTCGCGGGCGGCGTCCAGATGCTCGCAGGCGGCGGGGTACTTGGCTTCCAGGGCGTCGATGACCCAGGCGTGCTGGGTGCGGACCTGCTCAGCGGTGGGCTGGTCGAAGATGGTGCGCACCAAGGTCGCCACCCACGGCTGGGCGCTCTTGGGCACGGTGGTGAGCAGGTTGCGCAGGTAGTGGGTGCGGCACCGCTGCCGGCACGCGCCGGGCAGGGCGGCGCCGATCGCCTCGATCAGGCCACGGTGGGCATCGGAGACGACCAGCTGAACGCCGGACAGGCCGCGCGCGACCA